>CAUEYG010000021.1 GCA_959021945.1 uncultured Eubacteriales bacterium
CCACCCGTCGGTGTCGCAGTCAAGCTCCCTTCTGCCTTTGCACTCTTCGAATGGATGGAGATCAGGATATGGGGACTCCATCTTCTACCAGGACTGTTAAAATAGCCAAAGCTCAGACCCCTGAAACCGAGGCAGTAGAGGAGAGCAGTACAGAAGAGACATCTGAGGAAGAAGAGACTGTACAGGAAACTGCAACATCAATCCAAGAAGAAAGCAGTACGACGGATACAGAAGAATCGCAGCCCCAAGATCAATCTCAAAGCAGCGTTTCCTTGCCCTTGCTGGTAGGCATTGCCGCTGTTATCCTTGTGTTAATTATTGTTGTGGCGATTGTATTGCAAAAGAGAAAGAAAAAATAAATAGGATATGGGAAAGAATCGCTGTATGAATTGTGTACAGCGATTTTTTGTATAAAGAACCATCTGCAGTATAAAATTTATTCTTCTCCCATTGTCAGAATCGTCAACCTCCGTTATAATGAAAGGCATGGTGAATATAGGAAATGACTGGGACCAAGTCCTGGCAGGAGAATTTGAAAAAGAATATTATCAAAGGTTAAGAAAGTTCTTAATAAACGAATACAAGACCAGAGTGATCTACCCGAGCATGTACGACATTTTCAATGCATTGAAATTTACGCCCTACAAGGAGGTAAAGACAGTAATCTTAGGGCAAGACCCGTATCATCAGCCGGGACAGGCTCATGGCCTTTGTTTTTCTGTGCAAAGACCAGTACCAGCGCCGCCCTCACTGATCAATGTGTTTCAGGAATTAAAGGATGATCTTGGTATCGACCCTCCAAGTCACGGATGCCTGGAAAGCTGGGCTAAAAATGGAGTGCTCCTCCTCAATACAGCTCTTACGGTCAGGAGGGGACAGCCCAATTCTCACAGAGGAAAAGGGTGGGAAACCTTTACTGATACGGTGATTTCAAAACTCAACGAGAGAGAAGAACCTATGGTCTTTATTCTCTGGGGAGCCAATGCAAAAGCAAAAGAGTCTCTCATTACAAATAATCGGCATTTGATTTTAAAAGGCGCCCATCCGAGCCCGCTGGGAGCTGGCAGAGGCTTTTGGGGAGGCCGTTATTTTTCAAAGACCAATGCATTTTTGCAGCGCTTTGGAATAGAGCCTGTGGATTGGAAGATTCCGGAGTAAAGGAGGAAAGAAAGCGTGAATACTAGCGAAATCGTAGCAATTATTGTCTTAGTGGCAGCCATCCTTTTTTGGCTGATCGTATCCTATAATGGGTTTGTCAAGTTGAGAAACAGCGTAGAGGAAGCCTTTGCCACGATGGATGTGTATCTGAAAAAAAGATATGACTTAATCCCTAATCTGGTAGAGACAGTGAAAGGATACGCAGCACATGAGAAGGAAGTTTTGGAAAATGTAACAGATGCCAGAGGTTTGGTGAGGGACGCTTCGAATGCAGCGGAAAAACTGGCAGGTGAAAATGCCTTAACACAGACTCTGGGAACCTTGTTTGCTGTATCGGAAAATTATCCGGAGTTAAAAGCAAATGCCAACTTTCTCGATCTTCAAAAACAACTGCAGGCAGTAGAAGAAGACATTGCCAATGCCAGGAAATTTTATAATGCCATTGTAAAAATGATGAATACCAGAGTGCAGGCATTTCCAAGCAACCTGGTTGCAAAGCTGTTTCACTTTACAAAACAGCCCATGTTTCAGGTGGGAGGAGAGGAAGAAAGGCAACGTGTTAAAATACGCTTTTAAAAGAAAAGTTAAGATTTTTCTGGCAGTCCTTTTCCTGCCGGTTCTTCTTATTGGCCTTGCCAGGCCTCAGACAGTGTTAGGTTCAGCTTATGATTATGACACAAACTCCTTTCGTACAGATGTGGATGTAAAAAGTGATAACTCTTTTACCATCACAGAGACGATTGATGTGGACTTTCACACTGAAAAGCATGGGCTTTACCGTTACATTCCCTTAGAAGGAGCGGCCTATTATAAAGTGAACGGGGAAAAGGTAGAGCAGAGCCGTAAAATGAAAATCGATCAGGTCAAGGTAGATGGATATGAATATGAGACCTACCAGGAAAATGGCAACTATGTCATCAAAGTGGGAGATGAAGATAAAACAGTTTCCGGCAAGCAAAGATATACGATTTCTTATCGCTGCAGACTATATGATGATAAAATCAATGCTTACGACATTTTTTATTACAATGTTTTGCCCCAGGGAAGTGGGGCAGGCTGGGAAACTGCTATTGAAAAGGCTTATGTACGCATAAAAATGCCCAAGTCTTTTGACAGCAAGAGCCTGAATGTCTATGCCGGCAGTTATGGCAGCAATGCTTTTTCAGATCGTTTATCTGTAAAAGTATCGGATAAAGTGATCACCATCCGCTCCAATGAAAGGCTGCCCCAGGGAGTGGGGATTACGGTCCAGGAGATTCTGCCGGAAGGCTATTTTACCAATGAAATGACTACAGACTGGGCCTATTCGCTCATTCTCATTACAGCAATTCTTTCCGGACTCCTTGCCTTTGTTTTGTGGCTGACCTTTGGGCGGGACCCAAAACTGGTGCGGACCGTAGAGTTCTATCCGCCTGATGGACTGACTTCTGCAGATATCGGGTATATTATTGACGGTTATGTAGATAAGAAGGACATGATTTCCATGATTATTTATTTTGCCCATAAAGGATACCTGTCTATTGAAGAAAAGGAGAGAGGGAAGTTTTGGCTGCACAAGCAAAAAGAGCTTCCTGATAAGGCGGATAAGTTTGAACGCACTCTTATGAAAGGGTTATTTGCCTGTGGAGATGGAAATTCTGTGGAGCTTTCCCAATTAAAAGAAGAATTTTATAAATCTTATTTAACCGCCTCCAAACAACTGAAAAACAAATATAAAGCAAAGAAACACCGCCTTTTTTACAAAAGTGGAAATATAGCCCGGGTTGCGGCAGCAATTTTGATGATTGTGCCTGTTTGTGCAGGCATTGTTTTCAGTGCTATTTTCAAACAGGAAGAAGCCCTTGCAATAGCAGCAGTTCCCCTTTCCCTTATTTTATTCCTTTTGTATCTGGCGGGTATGGTTGTGTATGATAAAAAGGGAAGTATGAGAAAGGGCAAATTCCTGGCATGGAACATTGTGATTTTCTTGCTTTCACTGGTAATTCTGTTTATGACTTTTGGCCTGATTACTTTTTTAGCAGGAACAGCGGCAGGTGTTTTGTCAACAGTCAGTTCTGCAGCAGCCTATGTTTGCGCCAGACAAATGCGAAAGAGGACTGCTTATGGCAATGAAATGACCGGTAAGATTTTAGGGTTCCGCCATTTTATACAAACTGCAGAGCTGAGTAGATTAGAAATGTTAGTGGATGAAAACCCTGCTTATTTTTATCACGTTCTTCCTTATGCTTATGTGTTTGGATTATCGGATAAATGGTCAAAGACGTTTGAGTCTATTGCAGTAGAGCCTCCATCTTGGTATGGTGGCCATTATGGCAGCTCCGTCTTTAATACCTGGGTATTTATGAATGCATTTCATTCTTGCACTTATGCTATGCAGCAAAATATCCAAATTCCGTCTGCTTCAGAGAGCGGAGGCTCAGGGTACAGCGGCAGCTTTTCCGGCGGAGGCTTTTCAGGAGGCGGTTTTGGCGGAGGCGGAGGCGGCTCTTGGTAAGGAATATCATATTAGCTATGTTATAGAAAGAGGATAAGACTTATGAAAAAACGTGGTTGGGCGCTACTGCCCTTTGCTGTTTTTATTGTATTATTTGCAGGAGTGGGAATTATCAGCGGTGATTTTTACGGAATGCCCGCCCTGGTGGCCTTTGTAGCAGCACTCTTTGTGGGAATGCTGCAAAACAGAGGTTTGACCTTTGATGAGAAGCTCCATATTATTTCAAGAGGAGCAGGTGATGTAAATATTATTACCATGGTGCTGATTTTCATTGTAGCAGGCGCTTTTTCCGGAGTAGTGACAGCAGCAGGCGGCGTAGACAGTACTGTGAACTTTGGCCTTTCCATTATGCCGGCCCAGTTTATGGTGCCTGGCCTGTTTATTATAGGCTGCTTTATTTCAGTATCTATGGGTACGTCTATGGGAACCATTACTGCTCTGGCGCCTATTGCCCTGGGTGTTTCCCAGCAGACAGGCTTTCCGCTGGCAGTCTGTATCGGAGCAGTTGTATGCGGAGCTATGTTTGGCGATAATCTGTCTATGATCTCTGATACCACCATTGCAGCTGTCAGGACGCAGGGCTGTGAAATGAAGGACAAGTTTAAACAGAATTTTTTCATCGTGCTTCCTGCGGCTGTTATTACACTGCTGATTTTCTACTTGCAGACCATGGATTTGAGTTATCAGACAGAGACAGCTTATGATTATCATTTTATTCAGGTAATCCCTTATCTGGTGGTTCTCATTGGAGCACTGGTGGGTCTTAATGTATTTCTGGTTTTAATTTCCGGCATCATTCTTTCCATGATCGTAGGAGTGGCCTATGGAAAATTCACCTTAATCGAAAGCTTTACGGCGATTGGAGACGGAATGACAGGCCTTTTTGAAATCTCCATTATTTCCATTATTGTAGCCTGTATCGTTTCTCTGATTAAGGAGAATGGCGGCATTGATTTGATTATTGAAACCATAAAAAAGAGAACCAAGGGAAAACGAGGCGCAGAGTTTGGCATTGCAATTCTCGTGCTGCTGGTGGACATCTGCACAGCCAATAATACAGTTGCCATTGTTATGGCAGGCCCTATTGCAAAACAGATTGGAGATGAATTTGAAGTAGAGCCAAAACGGGTGGCCTCTATTTTGGATATCTTTGCTTCAGTAGGGCAGGGGCTGATTCCTTACGGCGCTCAGCTTTTGACAGCGGCAGCCTTAGTGGGTTTGACTCCTCTGGACTTTATTCCTAATTTGTATTACCCGATTCTTATGGCAGTCAGCGCTATCTTATTTATGATTTTTCGGCCTCAAAAGACCGCACCTGCCAAAAGCTGAAACAGGTGCGCCGTTAGAAGCTGTTACAATTGATCAATGGCAGGCTGGACCTGATAAAAGTCCCTGAGCCTTTCGTATTCTGCCTGGGCCCGTCCGTTTTTCTTGTGGGTCTTAACTGCCTTAATCATAATATTTTTGGAAGTATGTTCCAGACTGGTAAACTCAATCATAGCAACATCATAGCCGCAGGCTTCCAGCTTTAATCCTCGCAGTCCGTCTGTGAGAAGTTCTGTAAAACGATCTTTGAGGATTCCGTGTTTGAACATAGGAGCATGCAGGTCATTGTTGATCTGGCTGAAGAGCTGGTGCTGACAGCATGGAACAGAAAGAATGACAGATGTGTCCCATTTGACTGCGTTGATGAGAGCGTAGTCAGTAGCTGTATCGCAGGCATGGAGTGTAACTACCATATCAGCGCGGTCATTTGTATAGTCGGCAATATCGCCCATGAGAAATTTGAGCTCCTGATAATTAAGATGACAGGCCACCTGACTGCAAAAGGCAATCACATCTTCCTTTAGATCAAGGCCAACGATTTCTACATCCAGATTCTTCATGATCTTTAGATAATGGTAGAGGGCAAAGGTAAGGTAAGCTTTGCCGCATCCAAAATCAATGATGCGAAGAGGGCGGTCCTGGTCCTTGGGCAGGGAAGAGAACACATCCTGGACGATTTCAAGAAAGCGGTTAATCTGACGAAATTTGGAATAGTGTTTTTGAAAAACATTTCCCTTTTCATCCATAACGCCTAAACGAACGAGAAAGTCCCATGGCGTTCCCTCCGGCAGGATGTAATGCTTGGTCTGATTGTGTTCCAGATTTTCTTGTGTAAGGGTTGCAGGCTTTCGGGTAATATGCGGTTTATCCGGCTTTGCAGCTAAGACTTGCAAGTCTTCTTGTTCTGTGAAAATATTAATTTGCTTAAAATCTCTGAGAATCAAATCTATGCAGGAAGAAAGAACCTGATCTGGCTCTATGTTTTCATGGAGCGCTTTTTTTTCATAATGAAACTCTGCCTGAAAAGCATCCCGGCCCTGTAAGACAACAGGGCGCAGGGTAACTTTCCTATAAGGCAGAGATTTTTTTCTCCGATTGCTGAAAATGATTTTGACCAGGGTCTGCTTAAAAATACATGTTTCTAAAAGGTTGGATAATTGGTTCATATGGTTGCCTTTCTATTTTTTCATTGTATAAACTAGTGTACCATATGTCTGTTTGTTTGGAAAGAAATCTTAGCAGACCCTGGTCATGTTTGGAATTGTTTTTTATCTTTTTAAGCCGCACGGGCCGGTTCCCTCAGGATCAGGACAGGTGCCGCGAACCAGGTTATCGTAAAACCCATAGCCTCCGGCAACATTATAGCATTGGTAGCCTTTCTGTGTAAGGATGCGGCAGGCCAGATAGCTGCGCAGGCCGCTCTGACAATGAATGTAAAGGGGAACCTGTTTTGGAATCTCCTGCATCCTTTCACGCAGGCTGTCTACTGGAATATGAAGGGCGCCCTTGATGTTGCCCATAGCATATTCTTCTGGGGTACGCACATCTATGAGTACTGCATTTTCAGGAATATTTCCAAGATCTTCCCAATGTATTTGTTTTACTTTGCCTTCCAAAAGGTTTTCCATTACATATCCTGCCATGTTCATCGGGTCTTTGGCAGAGGAGTAAGGAGGAGCGTAGGCCAGATCCAGTTCTGTTAAATCATAAGCTGTCATGTTAGCGCGAATAGCTGTCGCTAATACATCGATTCGTTTGTCAACGCCGCCAAAGCCAATGATCTGTCCGCCTAAGAGCTGCCCTGATGTTTTCTCAAAGAGAACTTTCACTGTCATGCTGGCTGCACCTGGATAATAGGCTGCATGGGAAGCAGAGCCGATTAGGACGTAATCAAAATCCAACCCTGCAGCTTTTGCATCCCGTTCATTAAGCCCAGTGGCAGCAATGGTCATATCAAAGAGCTTTAATACAGACGACCCTTGAGAGCCGGAAAAGGCCCGCTTTATGCCGCAAATGTTGTCTGCTGCAATGCGCCCTTGTTTATTGGCCGGTCCTGCAAGAGAAATAACGGCCTGTTTGCCGGAAACAAAATGTTTTACCTGGACAGCATCGCCAACAGCATAGATGTCAGGGTCATCTGTCTGCATATGTTCGTTGGTCTGAATGGCGCCCTTTATTCCTACGGAAAGGCCGGCTTCCGCTGCCAGGGTGTTTTCAGGGAGCACGCCCACTGCTAAAATAACAATATCAGCAGAGACAGGAGCGCTTTCTGCAAGCTGTACTTGGACTTGGTTCTTTTCATGAGCCAGCCCAACGACAGAAGACTGCAATCTCAGATCAATTCCATTGGCTTTCATGTAGTTGTGAACAATGGCTGCCATGTTGGAATCCAAAGGAGGCATGACCTGCCCGGAACGCTGCAATAAAGTGACATCCATATGACGATTTTTCAGATTTTCCGCCATTTCCAGTCCAATAAATCCGCCGCCGATTACAGCTGCTGATTGAACATTGTGCTGGGAAATATAATCATAAATTCGGAAAGTGTCCTCCACAGTCCGGAGGGTGAAAACACGCTCCTCTGAAATTCCGGGTATGTCAGGAATTACTGGTTTTGCGCCGGGAGAAAGAATCAGCTTGTCATAAGATTCTTCATACTCTTTATTGTCTTTCAGATTGCGGACTGTGACTGTTTTCTTGTCTCTATCAATATGTACGGCTTCTTGCTGAGTCCGCACATCGATTTGAAAACGATTGCGGAAACTTTCCGGCGTCTGAAGGGTCAGGGCTTCACGATCTGTAATTTCACCGCCTACATAGTAAGGCAGCCCGCAGTTTGCATAAGATACAAAACCGCTGCGCTCTAAAATAATAATTTCTGCATTTTCATCCAGTCTGCGAAGTCTGGCAGCTGCTGTTGCTCCTCCGGCTACACCGCCGATAATTAATACTTTCATCTTAATTTCCTCCTATATCTATTTTGAATAATCTCATATTATACATCCAGCTGTTTGACTGCTTTTCGGTTTTCTAATTTGCAGATGGCTTGGGTCATAGTACCCATAGGACAAAAGGCGCACCAGCTCCGCGGGCGATATAGCACCATGAAAATGAGACCTAAAATTGCAGAGGTCAGCATTAAGCTGTAAAAACCAAAGCTAAACTGGGCAATCCACGGGCTGACAGTGCCTGCCGTATAGGTCCAGCCCCAAGGGACACGAATGGTCCAAAACAGCTTGATTGCTTCTCGCAGTGTTTCAGCTCCGCCAGCCACAAGCCAGGTCTGGAAAATCGTATTCAGGAACATGGCCATAAAGAAGATTAAAAATCCATAACGGAACCATTTTGAATAAACCCAGCGGGGTGTAGGGCGGTTTCTGGAGCATTTTAACTTGCCTCCTAAAAGGGAAAACAATTGTCCGCGGCCGCAAAGGTTGTTGCAGAACCATTTGTTCCTTCCAAAGAATGCGATAAGCAGAGGGAGGAAGAAATCCAGCATTCCCAGCCAGGCAAAGAGAATGTTGAAAAAACCTAATGTAAAGTAAAGAATGGACCAAATCCAAATATAGTCATACCAATGTTTTTTCTTCATATTGCTGCCTCCCGTTCTTGATAAGTAATAGCGTTGGCAGGACAAATTCTGGCGCACAGACCGCAGCCCACGCAAGCGTCCCGATCAACCTTTGCAAAGCAGCCCTTCCAGACTGCAATGGCATCCTTCGGGCAAACCTTTTGACAGGCCCCGCAGGATACGCAGTAACTCCGATTTACAAGAGCATATCGTTTTGCCATAAAATGAACTCCTTTTTTCAGTGATGAGCTCATTATATCTGATTTTGAAAAATAGTTCTGTAACAAAGTCACAAAGAGGGGCTTCACAAAAAAAGAGAGATTCTATTGAAATCCCTCTTTTAATCTTGGTGATTTTTGGATACTGCCCTGCAGGAGGCAGAATGCAATTTAAAAGTTACGTCCAATTTCCTCGACTTGGGCAAGACTGTCTGTCTTTCGAATATCGCCCTTTTTACATACGCCTGTCACATAAAAACATCCCTTATCGTGCCAGTTCATATAGGCCATGGATTGGGAATAGGAGTTAATAATTCCGTCAAAGATGGTACTTTCTTCCATTTCTCCGCAGATCAGGAGCATGGATTCTCTAATTGGGAGCTGCTTTTCTCCCACAGCAAAGGCGTAGAATTTGTCAATAATTGCCTTTAGGCAGGAAGGAAAAGTAAACCAGTAAATAGGCGTTGAAAAAATAATGGCATCTGCCTGTTCCATGAGGGAGGCCACCTGAGCAAAATCATCTTCCTGCACACAGGCCTGTCCATTGCCGTAACATGCGTCGCATGCAATACAGTTTTTTATGTTAAGGGCTGCAGCCGAAAGCTTTGTCGTCTTATGTCCTGCTGCCTGAGCTCCCTTTATAAAAGCGTCAGCCATGAGATCGCTGTTTCCACCGGCTCTGGGGCTTCCTGTGATAACTAAAATACGTTTTTCCATTTTGTCACCTCCTGGCATTATTATACACGATTGCCAGAAGATTTCCTATGAAATTTGCCATAAAAGATATGGATTTTGCAAAACCAATGAGGTATACTATTTGGATTGGCAAAGAGGAGTCAGGTAAAAATGGATACAACAAAGATAGAATCAAATACATCGAATTTAGGAACACAGCCGGTCAGTACGCTGCTTTTTAAACTGGCTTTGCCGGCTATTACAGCCCAAGTCATCAATGTGCTGTACAATATGGTGGACCGGATGTTTATCGGACATATTCCAGAGGTAGGGGCCGCCGCGTTGACAGGTGTGGGCGTTACTATGCCTGTTATTATGGCAGTCTCTGCTTTTGCGGCTTTGGTCAGTATGGGAGGGGCTCCCCGTGCTGCTATTATGATGGGGCGAAAGGAAAAAGAACAAGCAGAACAGATTATGGGAAACTGCTTTGTTCTGTTGGTTTGTATTGCTGTGCTGCTGACTGCAGCCATCTTGTTCTTTGGCAGGGATATTTTGATGCTCTTTGGAGCCAGTGAAAATACCATTGGATATGCGGTAGAATATCTGAATGTCTATGCCATGGGAACTATTTTTGTGCAGTTAGCATTGGGGCTCAATGCTTTTATAACTACTCAGGGTCATGCTGTGACTAGTATGATTACTGTTTTAATAGGTGCGGTTTTAAACCTGATCTTGGATCCCATCTTTATTTTTGCCTTTCACATGGGTGTTAAAGGGGCGGCATTGGCAACCATTATTTCTCAAGCAGTCTCTGCCTTTTGGGTACTCCGGTTTCTCACTTCGAAAAAGACGTTTCTCAGACTGGGCCGGAAATTTATGCAGGTTCGTTTGAACGTTGTGATGCCGTGTATTGCTTTAGGTGTATCGCCTTTTATTATGCAATTTACAGAAAGCGTTATTATTGTA
>CAUEYG010000022.1 GCA_959021945.1 uncultured Eubacteriales bacterium
CCTGCCAGCTTCCCCCATAGAACCGCCCATAACGGTCACGTCATTGGCATAGGCAAATACAGGTCTGCCGTCTACATTTCCGTAGCCGCAGAGAACGCCTTCATTCCCCAGATCTTTTTTGTTCAGATCAAAATCCGCACAGCGATTTTTGGTCCAGGGCTTTAGCTCGGTATAAGTGCTGCTGTCAAAGAAACCGTCAATTCTTTCCTCTGCCGTCAACTTTCCGGCTTTGTGCATTTTATCTACTCTTTTGGGATTATTCTTGATTTTTAATGCTTCCCGTTTTTCATGGTATGTCTCATATATATCTGCCATTTTGCTCCCTCTCTTATAGCTTTGGCCCTTTAAAGTCAAGCTTTTTACAGTGAATCAGCTTTCCGTCTCCCCGCTTTCCTAAAAACCTTCCGTCCTGGAAAACCAGTCTTCCTCTGCTGTAAGTGGCCTGAGGATAACCTTTTAGCTTTACACCTTCCCATATGGTATGGTCCGTATCTCCATGCATACCGCTGTTTGTAACAGTCACCTCTTTTTTCGGGTCATAAATGACCAGGTCCGCGTCAAGGCCGGGGCAAATAGCTCCTTTCAAATGATCCAGCCCAAAGAGCTTCGCCGGATTTGACGCGCACAGCTCCACAGCTCTGTTCATGGAAATTTTACCTGCCACTGCCTGAGCAAGGACGTATGGATACATGGTTTCAACCCCTGCACATCCGTTGGGGATCGTTGTAAAGTCACCGGGGCTGCCGTCTTGTTTTAAGATGCCCCAATCCTTCTCCGCCCGTTTAAAAGGACAGTGGTCCGTAGCAATCGTAGTGATGCTCCCGTTTTTGATTCCTCCCCACAGCGCATCTTGGGAATCCTGATTTTTCATAGGAGGGGAACAGACAAAGTCTCTGCCTCTGTCCAGCTTGTAGACTTCATTGGTAAAGTGCAGGTATTGAGGGCAGGTCTCTGCAAAGATGGGATATCCCTGATTCTGAGCCTGGGTCACAGCCTTCATTCCCATTTCATCCGCCAGGTGAACAATATAAAGAGGTGCTCCGGCCATCTTTGCCAGGTTAATGGCTCTCACATCCGCCTCCCCTTCTACCATTTCATTTTTGGACATATAATGCCACCATGCAGAAACTTTTCCTTCACTGAGATACTGTTTTACCAGCAAATCGTTTACATCTTTGTTCTCTGCATGAACTCCCACTAAAGCCCCTATCTCTTTGGATTTCTGCAGCACTTTATAAAAAGCACCGTCATCAACTCCAAAATCATATACCATATACACTTTAAAAGAAGGTATTCCGTATTCCACAGCCTCTTCCATGGAGTCCAGCAAGGCCTGTGTAGATACATCGCCTACTCCAATGTGAAAAGAGTAGTCCACCGCTGCGTCTTTAGCGGCCATTGCATCCCTTCGCCTTACTGCATCCAGCATCCTTTCGCCTGCCGCCTGCTGGGCAAAATCAAAGACAGTTGTAGTACCGCCGCAGGCTGCGGATCTGGTCCCTGCATAGTAATCGTCAGAGGAGATGGTTCCCCCGAAAGCCAAAGCCAGATGCGTGTGTCCGTCAATAGCTCCGGGGAGAACAAATTTATCCTGGGCATCTACTACTGTTGTAAAGTCAGCCTCGTGAAAGCAAGTGCCTATCCCTGCGATCTTACCCTTATCAACGGCAATATCCGCCTGATACGTTTCAGAAGCTGTGACAATTTTTCCGTTTTTTATTAATAGATCCATGATCAATCCCCTTATTTTCTCCTTATTCAAAGTGTGTTCTCAGAGTCAGATCCTGAGACTCGCAGCCCGGTCTCCATTCCAGCTCTCCCGGCATAATGCAATCCTGCACTGGACAGACCTTCTGACAAAGATGACATCCCACACAGTGATCTTTGTCCAGTTCCGGCCTTCTCTTTTCTTCATTCCATTTAATAGCTTGATGTGCTCCGTCAAAGCAGGACACATAACATCTGCCGCATCCCACGCATTTTTCCTCATCAAAGTTTGGATACAATTTATAGCTTCTGGTCAGCTCTGATGGAGAGACAATGTTAGGCAGGGCCTTTCCTACCAATTCGTCTAGGCTGTTAAATCCCTTTTCCGCCATGTAGTGCTGCATGCCGGAAATCATATCTTCTACAATGCGATATCCGTATTCCATGATAGAAGTTGTAACCTGCAAGTTTCTTGCACCTACCAGAAGGAAATCCAGCGCATCGGACCAGGTATAAATGCCGCCTACCCCGGAAATAGGCACATTTTTCAAATCAGGACAGTTCCCCAGCTCTGTTAAAAAGCGCAGGGCAATGGGTTTTACTGCTGCTCCTGAAAAGCCGGAAATGGCTGACTGACCGTTTATAACAGGCTGAGTTGTAAAGAGGTCGTGATCCAGGTCAATAACAGATTTCACAGTGTTAATGGCGGAAAGGCCGGTTGCGCCGCCTTTCATTGCTGCCAGAGCCGGCGGGATCATATTCGTTACGTTAGGCGTCATCTTGGCAATGACCGGAAGCTTTGTCCCACTCACGGCTGCTCTTGTAAAGGATTCTACCAAGTCTGGATTTGTTCCTACGTCAGATCCCATATTTTCCCGTCCCATATGGGGACAGGACAAGTTAATTTCAATTGCATCTGCATCTCCCTGTTCTGCGTAGCTGCACAGCAGTTTCCAGTCTTCTTCCGTCTGTCCCATAAAGGAAGCGATTACAATGTGGTCTGGATAATCCCTCTTTAATCTTCTCATATGCTCCAGATTTTCTTCCAATGTGTTTTGAGATGCATGCTCGCAGTTTTTAAAGCCGGTCCACGGTTCTCCTGCATTTCCATAGCTGCCGAAAATAGGTGATATCTCATTTTCCTTCCACAGGTCAATGGTCTTGTAATAAACGCCTCCCCATCCTGCCTCAAAGCATTTTGAGATCATATCATAGTTGTTGCCTACCGGGGACGAGGAAAGGAAAAATGGGTTTTTGCATGTAATCCCCGCAAATTCGATTGATAAATCTTTTTTCACTGCCATTATTTCACACCTGCTTCCTTTTCAAGATATTCCATCATAGCTGCTGCGGCTTCTTTTCCTTCTGCCACTGCTTCTACTACTGTTTTTCCGCCATTAACAAGATCTCCTCCTTTAAAGACGCCTTCCGCATCCAGATCTCCCATTTCCTGGGCAGTCTGTCCAATGGCAAATACAATGGTATCTGCTTTTACGGTTGCCTGAGATTCTCCGTCTCTTCCTTTAAACCGAACAAAATCTACATTTCCGTCTTTTGTAAGGATTTCCTCTGGGGCGAATTCTGTTGTAATAGTCACACCCATTTCCTGGACGTATTTTATTTCTGCCATTTCTGCCGGCGCTTCTTCTATGGTTCTCCTGTAATAGATCATGACTTTTTCTGCGCCGGCCAGTTTGGCTGTTGCCGCACAGTCCATAGCCACATCTCCGCCTCCGATGACAATGACTTTATTCCCTGTAACAGCTTGTCCGTCTGTTTCTTTTGCCTGTTTCAAATAGTCCAGAGCATAATGCACGCCTTTGGCCTCCATGCCCGGAAGGTCCATTTTTTTCATTCCCCAAAGACCTGTTCCCACAAAGACAGCATCATATCCTTTGGCTTTCAGTTCATCAATTGATGTTACCTTTTTTCCCAGTTCAAAAGTAACGCCCAGTTCTTTAATCAGGTGAATGTCCCAATCCACCATCTCCTGAGGCAGTCTGGAAGGAATAATTCCATAAGTCAGCATTCCTCCTGCTTTCTTTTGCTCATCAAAGATGGTTACATCATATCCGTTCTGGGCCAGTAGGGATGCAGCGGCCAGAGAGGCAGGTCCTGCTCCGATGCAGGCAACTTTTCCTGCCCTTTTTTCATCCGGGGCCTCTACATTTCGCATGTCAAAGGCTTTCTCCTGTTCCACTAAAAAGGTCTGAATACGTCCGATTTCAATAGGTTTATCAATGCCGCAGCGGCTGCATGCTTCTTGGCAGAGCTGATCGTACGGGCAGATCATGGCGCAGCTGCCTCCAAGTGGATTGTTTTTTCTGATGGTTTCTGCCGCTCCTTTTACATTATTAAATTTCAGGGAACGGATAAATTTGGCAGGGTCGGTTCCTGCCGGACATGCTTTGCTGCACGGTGCGTCATGACAGATCAGGCATCTCCTCGCTTCTTCTCTGGCAGTCCTCAGGTTATAACTCTGTACTGCCTTTTCCAGATACTCTTTTTTCAAAACCTTACTCAATGTTTTCACTCCTATCTTCTTAAAAATCTAATGCTTTAAAGTCTTCTTTCTTCATTTCGCCTGCCTTTAGGAAAATGGATGCATTTCCGGCCATAGCCTTTTCAATAAAGTCTGTCCTGCATTTATCATAAGGCGTATGGGCAAATTGTTCCTGCATAGCAGAATATCCAATGGTTGGCTTTCTGTAATGTCCGGCAGTAACCGCAGCATCTGTAGCAAAGGACCAATAGCCGTATTTAACAGGCTGCCCTACTGATTCCAAGGCTTGGGCGCATGCCTGGGTAAAAGGATGTTCCTTTTTGATCTTCCAGGCTTCCGTAAATTTGTACCCCTTCATCACTTCTCCTGTATAGCAGGTGTCCACACATGGTTTTACCTGTATATCAGCCCGGAATTCAGGGTCCTCAGCAGCGATTTCATCAAGAACGGTCTGCAGGATCTTCATGGCGCTCTCTTCTGTCTCTCCGATCATAGTTCTTCTGTCGTAGGACAGGAAGCACTGGTCCGGAACAATGGAAAGGGCCCCTGGAGAGCATTCTATGATATTAAGTGAAATAGACGCAGGTTCCACTTCACCGTCAGGATCTTTTGGAAGGCTTGGAATGACTTGGGTGCGAATTTTCTCAATCACCGGAATCGCCTTGTAAATGGCATTAATTCCGTTCTGCGGACAGCTGCCGTGGCTGGTCCTGCCGTATACTGTGATCAGATATTCGATCCTGCCTCTGTGGCCTAAATAAAGGTTCAGGCTGGTAGCATCTGATGCAACCATCGCGTCAAAATCCAGGCCTCTCTCTGGAAAGGTCTCTGCAATGAGACGGCGTGTACCTCCATTTTGCCCAGATTCTTCATGTACCACACCTGTATACATAAAGTTTCCTTTAATGGGTACTCCCTTTTCCCGCAGCTTTAACAAAATTGCACCTGCGTAAATCTGAAAGCCATGTCCGCTCTTTACATCAGAGGCTCCTCTTCCATGGATGCATTCCACCATTTCCTTGGCAGTTCTGTCTGCATTGTCACATTGACAGATGTCAATCTTTCCTCCGTATGGATCATAGCCTTCCCAATTGTTGGGATCTCCCGGCGCCACATGGTCCATATGAGAATTATACATGATCGTAGGGCCTTCCTCGTCGCCTTTGATGATGCCGATTACATTTCCATATTTGTCGCGGCTCACATCATCGTATCCCAGCTTTTCCATTTCCCCTATGAGGATTTCTGTAAGCTTATATTCATCCCCGCTAATGGAAGGAGTCTGTATTAATTTTTGGATAAACTCAATGCAGTCGTTCTTCAGGTCTTTTGCAATTTCATTGATTAGATTATATGTTTTTTCATCGTACATTTTGTGGCTGCGCCTCCTTTTGTCAGCAGATCGTTACGCTGCTTTTGTTGTCTTTGTGATGTTTTTAAACTGTTCTTCTGAAACATAAGATTTCTTTTCGCTCTTCATCAAGATAATGTATAGAACAAAAGCGATGATAAATCCGGTTACATAGCTGTTGGCATCCATCCATCTGGTTATTTCTCCTCCTATTCCAAACTTGCCTAAGAGCGGTATGGAAAAGGCCAGGACCCAAGATATAATAGCTCTTAGATTCCACCCTTTGTTATAGGTGTACCGGTCGTCTTTTTCGTCATAGAGAGCCTTCACATTGATTCTCTTTTTCTTTACTACGAAATAGTCTGCCACCAGAATTGCTGCTACAGGTCCTAAGATGGTTCCGCAGGTTCCCAGCCATGTGAACATAAAGGCTCCTGCGTCACCGTACATCCACCATGGCCGATATACGATGCATAAAATACAAGTGATGATAATTCCCACCTTGTAGCTGATTTTCTTCGGCGCTAGGTTTGCAAACCCATTTGCCGGAGCTACTACGTTTGCAGCCATATTGGTGGTAAGGGTTCCGATAATAATACCGATTGAAACAACTAGCAAAATCAACTTGTTATTCAAGTGGAGCAAAACAGCAGTAGGGTCAAATTCCGCCTTTCCGTAAACCACTTCTGTCACCTTGGCAAACATGGCTCCAATGGTAGCCAGAGCAATGACGGAAATAGGCATAGCATACAGCTGTCCTCTGAATTGAGCTTTTTGTGATTTGGCATATCTTGAAAAATCGGGAATATTCAGAGCCAGGGTTGCCCATACTGCAATATTGCTTGTAATTCCTGCCAGGAACACATATACAAATCCGCCGTTGGCCTCCAATTTATCCGGTTCGTTTCCTGCAAGAAACATATCAGCAACTGACATGCCATTGTCACTGCCCAGGGAAATGATCCAGAAAATAAATCCAATACAAAGTACGACCAGAATTGGACTTCCCACAGCTTCCAGCCATTTGATGCCTTCAGAGCCTTTGAGCCCAAGCAGCAAAGTCACTACTAAGAACAGAGCAAATCCAATGAATCTTCCTGTTCCGTTGGTATCCCAGCTGCTGCTGAAAAGTGAAATAATGGAGGAAAATGCTGCGCCGCCTACCCAGCACTGTACTGCGCACCAGCCGGCTGCTACAATGGCTCTCATCAAGGATGGCAGATGAGATCCGATTCTTCCAAAGGAAATTCTTGCAAACACAGGGAACGGTATGCCATATCTCGTCCCTGCGTGGGAGTTTAGCTGCATAGGAATCAATACGATCAAATTTCCGATGGCCACGTTGATCAATGCCGGGATGGGGCCCATGCCTAAAGCGATTAACGCCGCCGCGTAGGAAAATCCTGTGATGCAGATAACCATACCTACCCACAACATACCGATATGATACGTGTTCCAGGTCCTCTCTGTTGATGATGTGGGGATCAAATCTTCGTTCATATACTTGGAGTCTGTTAATTCTTTCAGGGTATCTTCTGTTAGTTCAAACAGCCCTTCTCTAAATTCTGTCTGTGTATACTTGTCTTCCATTTTTTCTCCTAACCGTCAATTGTGTTTTCAATTGTACTCGCATCCTTCACTCAAACGTTTTTTTCATGATTCCGCCTCCCTAGTCTGTCATGCAAAGTATAATAATGGCCATTATTCTTTACTCGCTTTTATATAGTGGCAAGTATTGTGCCAAATATCCTTAATATTCTCACTTTTTTTCGATTATTGGTCAAAAAGCTTATTTTTTCAACAATATAAAAATTCTAAAAAAAAGATCGCCCTGCACATCTTTCTTGTGCAAGGCGATCTTTTTATCCTTCAATCGTTTCATAATCGAAACATGTGAAACACATTTGTTTCGATTGTGAAACACCTTCTTATTCTTTTCGGTTGATCTTTCGAAATAAAGTTGTGGAAGAAATGCCCAAAAGCTCTGCTGCTTTTCTGATGCTCCCTCCTGTTTTCATGGCTTTTTCAATATACTGATCTTCTACTGCATGAACCAAATCCGGCAAAGAGACAGGCAGCTCGCTGGTCTGCGTATCCTTGATCCCATTGGCAAAGCCCTCCTCCCGTGGAAGGTCATCTATTGTAATTTCACGATTTGTGCTGAGAACAATAAGGCGCTCCACCATATTTTTCAGCTGTCTGGCATTTCCCTTCCAATCGGCTTTTTCCATAGTATGGAGCAGTTCTGAGCTGATGGTTTTACTGCAATTGTTTTTTTCATTGATTTCCTTCAGAAATAAGATAATCATGGGAATAATATCTTCTCTGCGTTTTCGCAGCGGCGGAATTTCAATGGGAATCACACTGAGGCGATAATACAAGTCTTCCCGGAACTCGTTTTCTTTTACCATTTCTTTTAAATCTTTATTTGTAGCTGCAATAACACGGCAATCCACCTTTTTTGTTGTGGTGCCCCCTACCTTCATGATTTCCCCTGTCTCCAGGAACGTCAACAGTTTGGGCTGAAGGGTTAAGGGCAGTTCTCCGATCTCATCCAGAAAAATCGTTCCTCCGTCAGCTACTTCCAAAAGGCCGACTTTCCCCTCTCTACTGGCTCCGGTAAAAGCTCCCGGAACATATCCGAACAATTCGGACTCCAATAAGGTTTCTGGAATCGCACCGCAGTTAATAGACATCATCGGTTTGTTCTGCCGTTTGCTCATGTTATGGACCAGTCTGGCAATCATGCCTTTTCCTACGCCGGATTCTCCCAGAATTAGCACTGTACTGTCGTTGGCGGCAACCCGTTCTGCAAAAGTGACCACCTTTCGCATTTGGCTGCTTTCTGCAATCAGACCCTCCCGCTCTACATTTGTACGGCTTTGAATGTTGCTGCGATAGCTGTCAATCAAGGCTTCCTGTTTCATCCGCTCTTCATAGAGCTCGTTTAATATGGGCATATCACGCAAGTTGTTAATGATCCTGTAGATTTGTCCCTTTTCGTTGTAAAAAGGCGTTGCTGTAACTAAAATGGTTTTTCCGTTGGAAAGGTGCTGCGTAATGGTTTCCTGGCGCTTTGATTCAAAGACCATGGCAGAGGCAGACTTTTGAATGGTTCCCTTAACAACCAAATCGTTGACATGTTTTTCTACGATTTCTCCGCCGTCTACTTCCATGATCTTTTGATGAGCCTGATTGGTCATAATGGTAATGCCGTCTTCATCTACAACCGTCAGCCCGTCCTCTGTAAAAAAACAGGATCGAAGCGCTTCAATTATAAATTCCTTTTCCTCTTCAAAATCATCCTTTAAAATCTTTTGTTCGATATCCTCAAAGTTGTATTCTTTATCTTTAAATAGGATCATGGTGTTCCCCCTCCGCTCGTTGACTGATTAATCATATTGTCGCATATCCAGGCAGGTTCGTCAAATAGAGGAAAGGAAAACACAGAGGGCCAGTGCGCGCTCTTTTTAATTTACCCTTTTGGCAAAGTCGGCAAGGGCCTCTGAAATTTTAATTTGCTGCGGGCAGACTTTCTCACAGCTGCGGCATCCAATGCATGCGGCGGGGCGCTTATCTTCCGCCATGGCGGACAGTGCCATAGGTGCGATAAAACTAAGGGAGCCTTCTGTAGAACGATGTTCATTATAAAGTTCCAATAGTTTTGGAATATCCAGCTTTTGCGGGCAATGACCCACGCAATAGCTGCAGCTGGTACAAGGGACTCCGATTTGGCTGATCATGTTGTCAGCCACCTGCATCAGCCCCTGCTGCTCTTTGTCGCTGAGAGGCTTTTCTTCCTCAAAGATTGCAATATTTTCTTTCATCTGTTCAAAATCAGACATACCGGAAAGAACGACTTTTATATCAGGCAGGGTCTGCAGAAATCGAAATGCCCAGGCAGGAATCGTTTCCTGAGGACGCAGCTCTTTTAGGATCTTGGTGTTCTCCTCAGAAAGGGATGCCAGCAGGCCGCCTCTCACCGGCTCCATGACCCAAACCGGCAGCTTGTATTGATTGAGCAGTTCCAGCTTTGCTTTGGCATCCTGAAAGTTCCAGTCCAAATAATTTAATTGAACCTGGCAAAACTCCATTTTGTCGCCATACGCCTTTAAAAATCGTTCCATGACCTGGTAGCTGCCATGAACGGAAAATCCCAGATGCCGAATTCTGCCCGTTTCTTTTTGCTTTAGCAGATACTTTAAAATCCCATATTTTTCGTCAAGATAATGGTCGATATTAATTTCGCAGACATTATGGAATAAATAAAAATCAAAATAACCGGTTTCACATTTCTCTAATTGTTTCTCAAAAATTTCTTCTACTTTATCCATGTTGGACAGATCATATCCGGGAAATTTGTCAGCCAAATAATAGCTTTCCCGTGGATATTTTTTTAAAAGTTTGCCAACGATTAATTCTGAATGTCCCTCGTGATAGCCCCAGGCAGTATCAAAATAATTGGCTCCATGCTCCATAGCATAGGCTATCATCTTAGCCGTTTCCTCTTCATCAATGGGAAGCTCGCCTTGCCCTTTTACAGGAAGCCGCATCATCCCCACGCCCAGAGCAGGCAGTTTGCTGTTTTGAAAGTCTTTTGTAACCATATTTCTCCCCTTCCATGAAAAGATTGCAAAAGCAAAAAATAGTGGAACAAGAGATGGGAAAGAAGTCTTT
>CAUEYG010000023.1 GCA_959021945.1 uncultured Eubacteriales bacterium
CTATCCACTCAAGTGTTTCGGGAACGGTAATAGGTATCGAAGGTCTTCGTTCTGTGACGGGTGGAGAAGATCAGGCAATTGTCATTGAGACAGACAAAAAGCAGGAGGTATGGGAAGAGGTCAAACCTCCGGAGATCAGCAACAGAGAAGATTTTATAAAAGCAATAAGAGCCAGCGGATTGGTTGGCCTGGGCGGGGCTGCATTCCCTACCCATGTGAAATACAATCCTCAAAACTTAGATGAAGTGGATACATTGATTGTAAATGGTGCGGAATGCGAACCTTTTATTACTTCTGACCACAGATTGATGTTGGAAAATCCTCAGGACATTATTGACGGAGCTTTGCTGGTAATGAAGCATTTGGGCCTGAAAAAGGGCTACATCGGTATTGAAGAAAACAAACCGGATGCCATTGCGCTGCTAAAGAAAATGCTGTCAGAGCAAAACCATCCGGAGATTGAGGTTGTAACGCTGCGGGCGCGTTATCCACAAGGTGCGGAGCGCGTGTTAGTGTACGAGGTTACAGGAAAAACCATGGATGCTGGGGTACTCCCTGCTCAGCTTGGAGTAATTTTATCCAATATTACTACCATTGCTTTTGTGGGACAGTATTTTAGAGACGGTATTCCTCTCATTTCAAAGAGAATTACCGTAGACGGCTCCGCTGTAGCAGAGCCGAAAAATATCATTGCGCCTATCGGCACCAGAATTGCCGATATTATTGGATTCTGCGGCGGTTATAAGGCAGAACCAAAGAAAATTCTCATGGGAGGCCCGATGATGGGAAGAGCGATTTTTTCAGATCGGATTCCTCTTGTGAAAAACAACAATGCTATTTTGGCCTTTTCAGGCGCTCAGGCTATTATTCCGGAAGAGACCGGATGCATCAACTGCGGCAGATGTCACAAAGCCTGTCCATTTAAACTGCTGCCGACTGCGTATGCTACGGCTTATGAAAATAGAGATGCAGAAAAATTAAATCAGCTTAAGATCATGCAGTGCATGGAATGCGGCAGCTGTTCCTATGTCTGCCCGGCGAAACGGCCGCTTAGCTTTATCAATAAACTGAGTAAGGCGCTTGTGAAAGAGGAGGCGAATCAATAATGGAAAAACAGTATTATGATAACCTTGTCGTATCCTCAGCACCACATGCGGTATCACCTGTTGATACGACCAAGGTCATGGGGACCGTGCTTTTGGCTCTGGTTCCGGCGTTTATTGTAGGGATTTATCAGTTTGGATACAGGGCTGCAGTGCTGACCGTTGTGTGCGTGGCTGCATGTATAGTCTTTGAATGGCTCTTTAATAAGCTGATGAAAAGAAAACAAACTGTAGGAGATTTGAGTGCAGCTTTGACAGGCGTGCTGATTGCTTTTAATGTGCCGGCAAGCCTGCCTTACTGGATTGCAATTATCGGCTGCTTTGTAGCTGTTGTTATTGTAAAACAGCTCTTTGGAGGAATCGGGCAGAACTTAGTAAATCCGGCAGTAACTGCAAGAATCGTGCTGTTCATCTCTTTTGCTACTGAGATGACTACATGGCCGATTCCAAGAGGTGCATCCAATGCAGCTGCCGATGCTGTAACAGGTCCGACTCCCCTTGGGATTTTATCAGAAGGCGGTACTCAGACTACATCTAATTTAGACTTGTTCTTAGGAAATGTAGGAGGATGTATTGGTGAGGTCAGCGCTCTGGCACTGCTCATCGGAGGCATTTTCCTGATCTGGACACGAGTGATTTCACCTATTATTCCGGTGTGTTTTTTGGGAACCGTATTTGTTCTGGCGCTGATTATCCCAGGGCAGGATCCGATTTTCCACTTGTGCGCCGGAGGTCTGATGTTGGGAGCGTTTTTCTGCGCTACTGATTACGTCACTTCTCCAATCCTTCCTATGGGCAAGGTGATCTTTGGAATCGGATGCGGGATCTTTACCATTCTGATACGAGTGTACGGCTCTTATCCGGAAGGCGTTTCCTTTGCGATTTTGCTTATGAATATTCTGACTCCGCATATTGATAACTTCTGCATTAGCAGAGCATATAAAAAAGGAGGCGGCAAGAAAAATGAAAAATAATACATTCAAAACAACAATCGCCCCTGCTTTAGTTCTGGTAATTATTTGCCTGGTTATAACAGCCGCTCTTGCGGGGACCTACAGCGTGGCGAATCCTATCATTGAGAAAAATACGCAGAAAACAGCCGATGAGGCCCGCGCAAAGGTACTCCCTACAGGAGACAGCTTTACCCAGTATGACGGAAAGATGGTAGAGGGTGTTACAGAATGCTATTTTGCCGATAACAAGTCCGGCATGGCGGTAACTGCTACATATAAAAGCTTTGGCGGTACTCTTACCACTATGGTCGGTATTGATAAGGATGGAAAAGTGACAGGTGTAACAGTTACAGAACATGCTGATACACCGGGCCTTGGTACAAAGGCTATGACAGATGAGTATCTGGCTCAGTACGGCGGAGTGGATACTGCCGGAGAAAGCAGCATTAAAAATGACGCTAACATTGATCAGATCGTAGGAGCTACCATCTCTTCCAATGCTGTATATCAATGTGTCAGTGAAGCTCTGCAGCAATATAAGGAATGCGGAGGTGTGAAATAATGAATAAACTGAGTATTGTTACCAAAGGGATCATTAAAGAGAATCCAGTGCTGGTGCTGCTGCTGGGAACCTGTCCAACGCTGGCTGTAACAACTAGTGCAGTAAACGGATTGGGTATGGGCGTTTCCGCTATGGTGGTACTGATTTGTTCCAATATCGTAATATCCATATTGAAGAAAGTAATTCCAAGTACAGTGCGTATTCCGTGCTATATTGTTGTAATCGCAGGATTTGTAACAGTTGTTCAGCTGATGCTGAAGGCATATCTTCCAGCCCTGGACAAATCTTTGGGCCTGTTTATCCCGCTGATTGTAGTAAACTGTATTATCCTGGGAAGAGCTGAAATGTTTGCAAGCAAAAACTCTATCCTGGATTCTGCTCTTGACGGACTTGGCATGGGAATTGGCTTTACCCTGGCCCTTGGGGTTATGGGACTGATTAGAGAACTCCTGGGAAGCGGCACTGCTTTTGGTATCACGATTATGCCGGAAGCAGTTACACCCATGGGAATTTTCATGTTGGCTCCGGGAGGATTCTTCGTTTATGCGATTTTGATCGCCATAATTAACTGGGCGTCAAAAGGAAAAGCAATTAAGAAGAAAGAGTTCGGCTGCGAGGGCTGCGCAATGGCTGATACGTGCGGTAGCAGCAGCTGTGACAAGAAGGAGGCTAGCGCATAATGAAAGAGATCATTGTAATTATCATGACAGTTATTCTGGTGGATAACTTTGTATTATCCCAGTTCCTTGGGATTTGTCCTTTCCTGGGCGTGTCAAAAAAGATGGACTCTGCCACTGGTATGGGAATTGCCGTTACCTTCGTAATGGTGCTGGCAACAGCGGCTACTTGGCCTGTACAAAAGTTCTTGCTGGATGCTTATGGAATCGGATACCTGCAGACTGTTGTATTTATTTTGATCATCGCTGCTTTGGTGCAGCTGGTTGAAATGACATTGAAAAAGTATATGCCCCCTCTTTACAAGTCATTGGGCGTATATCTTCCTTTGATTACAACAAATTGCGCAGTGTTGGGCGTTACCATTATGAATATTGACGACGGGCTTACTTATGTTCAGTCTTTATTCAACGCATTTGGTGCAGGCGTCGGCTTCTTATTGGCAATGCTGCTCTTTGCAGGAATGAGAGGCAAACTGGAAAATTGTAAAATGGTTCCTGAAGCATTTCAGGGCGTGCCTATTACACTTGTTACTGCATCTATTTTGTCCCTGTCCTTTATGGGCTTCTCAGGTGTAGTAGAAGGTTTATTTGCGTAAGGAGGAGATGAATATGTTAATACCTGTTGCTATTGTAGTAATCATGGGTCTTATCGCCGGAATTATCCTTACCATTGCAGCAAAACTAATGTATGTTCCTGTAGATCAGTTAGTGTTGGACCTGAGAGAAGAGCTTCCGGGTGCTAACTGCGGTGCATGCGGATTTAATGGATGTGATGATTATGCAAGTGCCCTGGCAGAAGATACAGACGGCACCATTACTGCATCAATGTGCCCTGTAGGCGGTGCAGATCTGGCGATCAAGCTTGCTGCTATCAAAGGCGTTGATGCAGGGGCGGCTGATCCAAAAGTAGCGGTTGTTATGTGCCACGGAAATGAGGCTTCTGCCAAAAAGCTTATGGAATACAACGGCAGTCTGGCCACCTGTAAGGCTGCAAACCAGCTGTATGGTGGGAATTGGGCGTGCGCCCACGGCTGTCTGGGATTTGGGGACTGCTCCGTAGTCTGCGAATATGATGCCATTTGTGTGGAAGACGGCGTTGCCTTTATTGATCGCGATAAATGCGTTGCCTGCGGGAAATGTGTCAAGATTTGTCCAAAACACATTATTGAGATTCAAAGCAAAAATAAACCCATTTACGTTGCCTGCAGCTCCAACAGCAAAGGTGCGCGGACGAGAAAAGAATGTACCGTTGGCTGTATAGGATGCATGAAGTGTGAAAAAGCATGTAAGTTTGACGCTGTTAAAATTGAGAACAATTTGGCCAAAATTGACCCGGATAAATGTAAAAACTGCGGTCTCTGTGCAAAAGAATGTCCAACTGGCGCTATTTTGAACTTGCGAGTGAAGAAAAAGGCTCCTGCGCCAAAGAAAGAAGCGGCGGCTAACTAGTACAGATTGCTTTTTAAAAGGGAGCGGGGAAGCTTTTTTAGGATAAACCAAGCGATGATTCCAATGAAAATACCGCTGATGAGACCTGAAAACAGCAGAACCGGAAAATAAAAAAACAGTTTTATATTTGAAACGATGAGGGCAGCTATTAATAGCTGCCCTAAATTATGGGCAACACCGCCGGCCATGCTGATGCCTATTACAGAAAATAGGCTGCTTTTTTTTAGCCCCGCCATAACAAGCAGGCTGAGAAGGCCGCCGGATAAGGAATAGATCGCCCCAAAGAAACCGTTAAACAAAAGTCCTGCTGTCAGGATACGGATGATATTAATTGCCAGCGTGTAACGGAACCCTAATGTATAGAGGGATACTAAAATGACTAAATTCGCAATCCCCAGCTTAATGCCGGGAATGCCTATATTGAAGGGAATAATAGCCTCAATATAAGAAAAAATCAGAGCCAGGGCAGCCAAAAGGGCCGCCAGTGCGATTTGATATGCAATTGGAGTTTTTTGAGTGGAAGTCATAATGATACCCTACCTTGCCACTGCATCGTATTCCGGATTATCCCCGTGAATTTCCACTACAATTTTATTAGGGAGACATACGATGCTTTGTGATGTCTTTGAAATTTTTCCTTGATGAACGCAGTCTTGATTGGAACAATCAGAAAAGGTCATTGAAACCTGACCGTTCTTTATGGTAATCTTATTAATGTGACCTTCTTGATCAATGGTAATGGTTCGGTCTTCCATCAGGCTGTAATATGCATATTCTTTTCCGCTGGCAGTGACATAGACCATTTGTCCGGTCTCTCCGCCGGCAGAAAGCGCATAAGAAGCCAAAAGACCGAGCACAATCAAGATGGCGGCCAGAATAATATCGGCTTTTCGAATCATGTTAACTCCAGAGGTACTAATATGAAAATCAGAAAATATATTTTAATCCTTGCGCTATGGGCAGGTATCATTATAACACAGACAGGCTGCGGAAGCCAGGAGCCTGTCTCAGAAAATCAGTTTTGTCTCGATACCATTTGTACCATTACTGTTTATCATATGGACAAAGAGGAGGCCCAGGCGGCCATTGACGCTGCTTTCGCTGCCTGCAGGCAATACGAGAACTTGATGAGCAAAACCATTGAAGGAAGCGATATTTATAAGCTGAACAAGGCGAAAGGAAAGCCTGTCCGGGTTCATGACGCTACGTTGGAAGTCATTAAAAAGGGCATCCAATATGGTGATTTATCAGATGGCATGTTTGATATTACGGTAGGCGCTCTGTCAGAGCTTTGGAACTTTAATGGAGAAAACCCAAAAGTGCCTGACAAGGCATCTCTGGAAAAGGCCAGGGCCACAGTAGACTACCGGCAGATTCAGATTGATGGAAATTCCGTTTCCATGGAAAACCCCCATGCGCAGATAGATTTGGGCGGCATCGGAAAGGGATATATTGCGGATCGGGCAACAGAGGTGCTGGAAGCCAAGGGAGCAGAGCATGCCATCGTTAATTTTGGAGGAAATATCGTAGCTCTGGGAGAAAAGGACACGGATACGCCCTGGAAGATCGGCGTCGAGCGCCCTTACTCTGATCGGACCCAGATTCTGGGCTCTGTAAACCTTACGGATGAAACCATTGTTACTTCCGGCGTTTATGAACGGTATTTTAAAGAAAAAGGGAAGCTCTACCATCATGTGCTGAATCCGAAAACAGGGTATCCGGTTGAAACGGACTTGGATGCAGTAACAGTAAAAGGCCAAAAGGGCCAATCCATGGACTGCGACGCTCTCAGCACCATTTGTCTGATGTTGGGAAAAGAGAAGAGCAAACGTATTCTTGACACTTTGGAGGGGGTACAAGCTGCCTTTATTGATAAAAATGATCATATTACAACTGTCAACGGATTAAAGCTGACACCTGCAGAGTAAGGAGAAGGGGAAATGACTGTATTATTGAAAAGAGAAGGTTTTTTCTATAGAAATCGTTATGTTTTTTTGGCCTTTCTGCTGCCGTTTTTCTTGATGCTGCTGGCTTACGCAGCAGCCGGATTCTATCCCTTCGGACAGAATCAGGTGGCGGTAATTGATATGTACCATCAATATTACCCGTTTATCAATGAGCTTCATGAAAAGCTGCAGAACGGAGGCAGCCTGCTTTACTCCTGGGACGGAGGACTTGGAACTAATTTCCTCACGTTGCTGTCTTATTATGCGGCAAGCCCCTTGTATTTTTTGACGATCCTTGTTCCTGATGCCTGGCTGATGGAAGCAGTAACTTTGATTATTCTCATCAAGATTGGATTGGCCGGCGCTTTTATGGCCGTTTACCTGCGGGGGATGCATGGGCGCTGTGACTGCGCTCCTGTTGCTTTTTCCACTTTGTACGCATTATGCGCTTATGTTATGGGATATTACTGGTGTCTCATGTGGCTGGATGTAGTGGCATTGCTCCCTCTTTGCATGTTGGGGTTAAACCGCCTGATTGACCGTGGCGATTTTAAGCTGTACACGCTGTCTTTAGCGGCCATGATGCTGACTAATTATTATATTGGCGGAATGGTCTGTATTTTTATTCTGTTTTATTATCCGATTCTCTATTTTTCCAGAGCGAAAAAGCGTGGAGTCAAGGGATGTCTGAGAGTTACAGGCAAAGCAGTGCTGTGCTCC
The DNA here is from genome assembly GCA_959021945.1 of uncultured Eubacteriales bacterium. Lineage (GTDB taxonomy): Bacteria > Bacillota > Clostridia > Peptostreptococcales > Anaerovoracaceae > Hominibacterium. The sequence goes on from CAUEYG010000023.1 coordinate 7,411, forward strand.
TTTACTGGGATTTTCCTTTCAGGGATTACACTTCTCCCTACGTTTCTCAATATGCAGAATACCTATTATATTGACTCGGAGATGCCGGCAGAATCCACCTTTTACCATTCACTGATGGATATTTTGACAAACCTGTTTCCGGAGACGCAGCTGACTGTGCGGGAAGGACTGCCTAATATTTATTGCGGACTGCTCTGTGTGATCTTATTGATTTGTTTTTTGCTTTCCAAAAGCATTTCTTTGCGAAAAAAAATACTCAACGGCATAATGTTGGCATTTTTAATCGTGAGCCTCAACTACAACAAACTGGATTTTATCTGGCATGGCCTGCATTTTCCTAATCAGCTGCCCTTTCGCTATTCCTTTGTAGTCTCCTTTTTATTGATTGTGATTGCTTTTGAAGCCTTTATCTATATTCGGGAAATTTCACAAAGGCAGCTGATCGCCATAGGAGCGGGCATAGCTCTTTACATTCTGCTGGCGCAAAAATTGTACAGTCAGGAACTCAAGCCTGAATTCGCGTATGTCTCCTTGTTCTTGCTGCTGTTGTATGTGGCTTTTTTGGCGGCCTATCGGACCAGGCGGTTTCATGAGCCTTTGATGTGCCTTTTGCTGCTGGTCTTTGTGGCATGTGAAATGATGAACCACACGGCTATTTCTGTAGAAACCGTGAGCAGTACCAATCGAGATGAATATTTTGCCCAAAGCAATGAGGTGAAAAAGGTAGTAGAGGATACAAGAAAAAAGGATAAAGGTTTCTACCGCATGGAGCTGGTTAACCCGCTTATTCTCAACGCCCCTATGCTCTATGGCTATCCGGGAGTTTCGGAGTTTTCCTCTACTGTAAACGGGTCTGTTTCCTATCTCATGGAACATATTGGCTTGGAAGCCGAAGATGTGAAGAATCGATATAATTACGTTATGACAACGCCGGTGGCAAATGCCATGCTCAATGTAAAATACCTGATCAGCAGAGATACTACCATTGAAGGAGAAGATGCTCTGACACTGACAGGAGGAGAGCAGATGACTACTCTGTATGAAAATAAATACGATCTTTCCGTAGGATATATGGTAGATGCAGCTGTAATGGAAAACTGGAATTTTCATGATGAAAATCCCTTTACTGTGCTGAACGATTTTGTAAAGCTGTCTACAAATACAGACCGGGATGTATTTTACCGAACAGGAGCCCCGAGCCTTGTGGGAAGCGGTGTATCTTTGGGAGAATATCAGGAAGACGGCCGTGTGAGCTGTGCGCCTCTGGATTCCGACAACCCAGTGTCAGCAGAATTAACCTTCACCTCCTCTGTGGCGCAGCAGCTTTATGTTTATGTGGAAACAAGCGGTGCAGAGACAATTACAGCTTTAAAAGAAGATGGCACAGAAATTGAACTCCGGGAGGACTGCGGAGCTGCAGTAAGTGTAGGCAAGTGCCGGGCCGGTGAAACAGTGACCGTTAAGATTCAGTATGAGGCGGGGCAGGCCGGAGAGATTAGAGCCTATGCTTATGGCCTCGATGAGACTGCATGGAACAGTGCCTATGCCATGCTGGATGATGAAACTCTAAATGTAAAAGAATACAATGATACGGAGATCAAGGGAACTGTTCAGGCTAAGGAGGATGGATATTTTGTCACATCCATCCCTTATGAAAAAGGATGGACTGTAGAGGTTGATGGAAAAGAAGTCACGCCGGAAGCTTTTGGAGACGCCTTTTTAGCAATCCCCCTGAAAGCAGGGACCCATGAGATTGACCTTCACTATTTGCCGGAAGGGCTGATTCCGGGAATATTGCTGACACTGTGCGGCGTTGGGATTTTGTTGGCCCTATGTTTTATGAGAAAACATAGAACATGGGAGCCGGAGCCGGAAGCGCAGCCAATATGCCCTGTTTATGGACCTGTTTACAAGTCGGGTTTGCATCGCAGACGATTCCTATAATGGATCAGAGGATCAGAGCGGATTATTCTGCGGCGCAGGCTCACTAACCTTCTGAAATAAGACCGGTGTTCCATCCCTGGATTTTGATCTGAGGATGGGAGGCCGGTCTTTTGCTGTGAAAAACTTTTGTTGGGGACGTGATAGTGAAAAAAATATCAATTGCTTTTGCATAATAAAGCAAAAACGAAAAGAATTTTAGTTAAATTTCAGAAAAGGTAAGACAGAAATTTCTCCTTTATTCGGAAATGTTTTTCCTTTCATCCACAAAGAGAGCAAATTAATACATAAGTTAGACTGGACAAACCGCAAATACAACGGTAAAATTAAAATTGTGAGAAGAAATAAAATAATGAAAAATGTGTTAAAAATGCGTTAAACTAATAACAACATGTGAAAACACATAGAATAGTACCTATTATCAAAGAACTCTATCCAGGGAGGAAATTATGGACAATAAAGAATTATATCAAAAAATTGATGAAATCATTAGTGCCCACAACAGTGAAAAGCCAATTGTAGCGATCTTGCAGGATATTCAGGAGGTATATCGTTATTTACCTCGGGAATCCTTTGATTATCTGGCGGAAAAGTTGGGTGTAAGTCTTGCAAAGATTTACAGCATCGCAACTTTCTATGAAAACTTCTCACTTTCACCTAAGGGGAAATATGTGATCAAAATTTGCGATGGCACAGCCTGCCATGTTCGGAAATCCATTCCGATTCTTGACGCTCTCAGGAAAGAACTGGGCCTTTCCAATGAAAAAAACACTACGGATGACCTGATGTTTACAGTGGAAACCGTATCTTGTTTAGGAGCCTGCGGTCTTGCACCGGTTCTGAC
>CAUEYG010000024.1 GCA_959021945.1 uncultured Eubacteriales bacterium
CTTTGGATGCCGCCTATCCACAGGCCGGAAGATCGGGATGCCCTGGTAAAGGTTTGTGAAATGATTTATGAAGAGGAGTAAGCGGCCTTTAAATTCGTATTGTACATAGATTGGATCATATGGAAAGGAAGATTATTTTGCTGTATTTGGGACAATTATTACAGGAAAATGTGACAAATTGTGCAGACCGGCTCGCAATTATCAGTAATACGCGCGAATTGACCTATTACGAACTGAACAGAGAGAGCAATTGTATCGCGAACGCGCTCAGAAAACGAGGCGTCAAAAAAGGAGACGCTGCGGGCATCGTGATGAAAAACAGTGTAGAATGGGTGATTGCCTGGTTCGCGTGTCAGAAGCTGGGGGTTGTATTCGTACCTTTGCATGTAAGACTGAGGGCTGAGGATCTGGTGAGCAGTATGAAAATGGTACAATGCAAGATTTTGTTTTTTGGCGAAAGTTTTCATGAAAAAGCCAGAGAAATTTGCACATCCTATGAAGATTTGCAGATTAAAGTCTGTGTTGGGGCAGTTGACTCCCAATATCCTTTCTCAAAAGAATATTCCCTTTCTTGGCAGGACCTGCTGAAAGAAAGAGACGAGCGAGAGGCTCAGGTCAAACTGGAGAATGATGATCCCGCAGTGATATTGTTTACAAGTGGGACGACTGGAATTCCCAAAGGTGTTGTTCGTACACAGGAACAGATGATGCTGCACGGAATTACATTGGCAATGCGAAATAACCATCCAAACGTAAACGATATTATGATGTCTACAGCGCCCCTTTATCATATTGACGGGCTGCAAGGTTTTTTAAAAATGCTGGTGCTGGGAGAAACCTATATTACACTGGAACGAATTAATCCGGAAGAAGTGTTTCATATGATTGAGACCTGGGGCGTTACCCAGCTCCAGATGCTGCCTCCTGTTACCTATGAAAGACTATTTCATTATGAGGGGTGGCGGGAAAAAGACAGAACATCAATTTGGGAAGTCTGTATTTCCGCGGGGAAATGTACGCATGATTATATCAAACATGTATTCGAGATGTTTCCCAATTGCCATCTTCGTCCGTCATGGGGTTCGACAGAAACATGCAGTGTTACATGTATGCAGGTAAGCAAAGAAGAGTATCAACAAAATGCAAGGCTATTAAAAGCAGTGGGCACCACCATTCCTTTGAATGAAATAAGGATTATAGACGAAAAAGGAGATGATGTAGAGGACGGAACCTCTGGAGAGGCAATTGTACGATCGCCTATGGTATTCAGGGGTTACATAGGACAGCAAGAAGAAGATAAGGACATTTTTATTAATGACGAGTGGTTTCGAACTGGGGATATCGTCAGAATGGATCCCGAAACAAGATGCTATTATTTTATGGATAGGAAAAAAGACATCATTAAAACCGGAGGTGAAAATGTTTTTGCACTGGAAGTGGAACGAACCATACAAGAGCATCCGGCTGTACAAGATTGCGCAGTAGTTGGCATACCGGATGAGCGGTTTGGCGAGGGAATCGCAGCTGCCATTGTAACAAATCCGGGATGGGATATTGACGGGATAGAACTGGCTACGTTTTGCAAAGAAAGATTGCCAAGCTTTAAAAAGCCAAGATATTTAGCTGTACTTGATAACCTTCCTGTGAATGACATTGGAAAAATCGCGAAACCGGTCTTAAGGGAAAAGGCGGAATATTTGTTTAAGCCGATTTTCGATAAAGAATAAGTTTTAGTTTTATTAAATGGAAAGAGAGGAAACAAATGGGTTCATTATATTCGAAAAAACAATATCAAATGATTTCCTGGGGTTTGTACATTTTTGCTACATCAAATGTTATTTATATGATTACACAAAATGTACGAGCATATATTGAAATGGACTATCCTGAAATATCATCTGTTGCGGCAGCGCAGCTAATATCTTTTCCGACTTTGTTTGGTTTGTTCGCATCGTTGATTGTAGGATTTATAGCAATCAAAGTCAGTAAAATCGCACTCTTGGCATTCATCAGGACTTGTATGCTGGCATTCTCAATTATAATGATTGTCGGTGGATTCTTGCATGCACCATTTTGGGTATATTATGTAGGTACTGTTTTGTGCGGTATCAGCTTGGGGGGATTTGGCCCTCTGATGAACGCTATCATTGGAGAAATTTTTGAAGAAAATGAAAGAGCTCCCCGTATTTCTATGTACAACGTATTCGTAAATATAGGTGGTGTAGTTATCCTTCAGCTAAGCGGAAGACTTGCGGCAGGAAACGATGGGCAAAACTGGCCATTTGCATACACATTAGGCTTGTGGTGTGTAATATCTATTACCGTATTCCTGATTCTTGTGAAAAAAGGTGGATACTCTGATAGCCAGGAAGCCAGAGCTAAACGGGCAGAAAAGGCGAGAGCAATTGGACTGGAAGATGAAAACAGCGCAACAAAAATTCGCTTCAAAGATTTGCCCAAAAAGGTTATTGGATTTGTCTTGATGGTTGCGGTATTGCACTGTATTTATTACATAGGAATAAATGGATATTATTTGAATCTATCCAATTATATCATTACAGAGCACGAATTGGGTACTTCTGCACAGGCAGGGAATTGTACTTCTATGACAAGAGTTTTCTTAATTATCATGCAGTTCACATATCCGTTCTGGATGAAGCTGTTTAAAGATTGGCTCATTCCGGTTGGCTATCTTTTCGTTGCCATCGGCCTTGGTACTGCATATTTTGTAGATACTAGCATGTTCGGAATCTATGTAGCAGCTGCATGTGCCGGAATTTCAACCGGTCTTGTTCACGCAGCTGTATATACGAAGGCCTTGAATTTTGTACCGGCTGTATTTCGTTCCGTTTCCTCCTCAGTAGCATGGGGAATTGGAAATGCCGGCCCATTTTTCGCAACTTATGTATACGCCCTGGTGAATATGCTGATTGCACCGGGAATGGGAGCGCAGCTTGTTGCAGGTGTTGTGATTTCATTGATTACAGTGGTAGCAGCGGTCATCATATTTGTAGTGAAGTTCCCTGAACGCAGAGCAGCAGAAATCAGGCTTGGATAACAATAACATTCTGATATTAGGAGGAGACAACAGATATGGATATTGCAAAATCATTAGCAAAATTTGTGAGTCAATTGGATTTTGACCATGTACCGGAAGATGTAAAAGAAAAAACAAAAACCAGCTTTATGAATTCCATTGGGATCGGAATTTCCGGATATGAACTGGCGCCGGCTATCCATGCCAAGAATATTGCCAAAGAATTTGACAGTAAAGAGACAGGCAAACAAGCAACTCTATTCATGGATGGTGCAAAATTATCTATGCCCGGAGCAGTTGCCGCAAATACCGTTTTGTTTCATTCCCGTGCGCAGGAGGACACGCTGGGCGGTACGCATAATGGAACCATGATCGTTCCAGTGGTTCTCGCTGTTGCGGAAAACTTCAAATGTACAGGCAAAGAAATTTTGGAGGCAACTCTGGCAGGATATGAAGTGACTGCGGTGCTGGAGAGAAAAATGGCAAAGCTTTCAACACCAAAGGGATTCCGGCCCAGTGCCATTTATGTTACCTTTGGTGTTGCGGCAGCAGCAGCTAAGCTTTTAAAACTGGAGGAAGAACAGATTGCCCACGCCATTCGGATTACAGCTTCCCTGGTAGGAGGTATTCAGGAATCCTTTGCAGCGGGAACAACGGAATGGTTTTATCAGAATGGATGCGCAGCCAGGAATGGACTGACAGCGGCACTGCTGGCGCGAGACGGTGTGATTGGTGCGGAGAGCGCATTTGATGGGTATAAAGGGTTTATGAATGTGTTTGCCGGAGAAAACGATTATGAGCTGGTAAGGGAAGGCATTGAGAATTTAGGTAAGGAGTATCGAATACGAAATGTAACTTTTAAATTTAACCCATGCTGTGCAATTGCGCAAACGCCGTTTATTGTAAGCTGTGAATTGGCGACTGAAAAAAATATCGATCATGAGCAAATTGAAAAAATCGATTATCATATGAACCCATTTGACAGTAATTATCCTGGAACAAAAGGTAAAGGCCCATTTGTTTCTGATACACAGACAACGATGAGCTGCGCATTTAATGTTGCCAACGCCATTGTCAACAGGAAATGTACCAAGAAAGGCCAGCAAGTATTTGATGACGAAAGAATATTGAATCTGGTGCAGCGAACAACTGTTGTAGATGATGATAAGTATCCGATTTTGTGCGGAAAAATTGTCATTAAAATGAAAAATGGTACAGTTTACGAAAAGGAAATGATCATCACAGAAGAGTACTATCAGCTGTCTTGGGAAGAAAACGCAGATCTCATGATTAAAGTTCATGATGAAGTGGGCCTGGATCCCGATAAGACAAAGAGACTGTTAGAAATTACAGGAAGTTTTGAAACGGCGGAAAACGCCAATAGTTTGATTGCAGAGATGATGCAGCCATAAAAAACATCATTGAAAGAGCTGATCTTTGGCCTTTCCGCCAATTAGTTACTGCCCCGGCAAGTATTTTGCCGGGGCACAGAAGGTGATTCAAATGAGGAAACGAATATTTGTATGTGTGTTTATGGTAATGGCAATAGAAGGGATTGATCTGGGAACCCTGTCGGTGGCGCTGCCGGTTATTCGTAATGAATTCCATTTAAATGCGATAGAGGCAGGAATGATTTTTTCCTTTAGTACAGCAGGGATGCTGACAGGCGGTATTGTATGCGGATGGATTGCGGATCGGTTTGGGCGTTTGCGGGCAATGCAGGCAGCGATACTGTGCTTTACTGCATTTATAGGACTGTCCGTATTGACTCATAATTTTACTCTATTTTGTATGATACGATTTTGTTCATCAGCAGGAATGTCCGGGGTATGGGCCAGTGGTACGGTTATGGTATCGGAATATATTTCCACCTCAAAGAGAAATACGGTTTTGGGTTTCATTCAGGGGGCAAATGCGGTGGGCTCTTTTGCAGCAACGCTGCTTAATGGTGTAATTACACCTGTTTACGGTTGGAGGCTGATTGTACTGATAGCTGCAGCCTGCGGTACAGTAGTATTGTTTTTTACTAGATTTCTCCAGGAGCCACCTGTTTTTGCAGCTAAGAAAAACCAAAAGGTTCCAATAAAGCCAAAAGACAGTAACCTGAAAATTCTCTTTACAGATCGTCAATGCAGTAGAAACCTGTTCAAATGGATTTTTTGCTCTATTTTTCTTATGGCAGGGTTTTATGGGACAAATACCTGGCTGCCAACTTATTTGACTTCAGAATTTGGCATTGAATTTCGTTCCATGACATACTTTATTGCAGGAAACTATTTGATGGTCTTTATAGGAAAAATGGCGGCGGGTTTTTTATCAGATAAAATTGGAAGAAAAAGAGTATGGTTTTTGGCTTGTGCGTGTACTGCGGCTGTTCTGCCTATTGCAGTAAACTTTGCCAACGCCGGAAATGTGGGCGCTATATTATTGTTGTTTGGTCTGTTTTATGGAGCGCCTATGGCATTATGCTCTACTTTCATGAGCGAATCCTTTCCTATAGAATGCAGGGCACTGGGGACGGCTTTTTCCTATAATTTGGGCAGAATAGGGGCGATTGTTTCTCCGGTTATCATCGGGGCCATAGCGACCCAAAAGGGTTCTTATTCCATGGGGTTTCTCTTGATTGCGAGTTTCTATTTTGCCTGCGGCATCATGGCATTATTCATCAAAGAAAAACAGTTTGATCCAAATAAAACATAGAAGAAATTAGATACAAGGTAAGGAGGCTATTATGGAGCATAAAAATTTGCTGCGAGAGGGTAAAATCGGAAATTTAGTCATTTCCAATAGAGTTCTCATGGCGCCTATGGGAACCAAGAGTGATCCGGACGGCGGGTTCTGCCAAAGGGACATCGATTATTTCGTGGAGCGGGCAAAAGGCGGCGTAGGAATGATCATAACCGGAAGAGTTGCTACATCTACAAAGTATGAGATGCGATCTCACCATGTGCTGGACAACTACCATCAGGTCAACCGGTTGGCGATGCTGTGTGAGAAGGTACATCATTATGGAACAAAGATTTGTGTTCAGATCGGACCGGGGCTGGGGAGAATGGTTCATCAGGATCCTTTTACACCGCCTTATTCGGCCAGCGCAGTCCCTTCCCACTATTATCCTGATTTAATGTGTAAGCCCTATGAAAAAGAAGATATCAAATATCTGGCGTGGTCCACCGGTTTTTCGGCTTCCCTGGCGAAGCGGGCGGGTGCAGACGCAGTAGAACTCCACGCTTATGGAGGATATCTGCTGGATCAGTTTATGTCCACTCTGTATAATAAGCGCACGGACGAATACGGCGGCAGCCTGGAAAACAGAATGCGGTTTACGATCGAGTGTATTGAGCAAATTCAGGAGCAGTGCGGCAAAGAGTTCCCGCTGATTATCAAATATACAGCAAATCAGGCCTGTGAAGGAGGCAGAGAGATTCAAGAAGGGATCGAGATCGCAAAGATCCTAGAGAGCAGGGGCGTTCATGCTCTACACATTGACAAAGGCTGCTACGAGTGCTGGTATACGCAGATTCCGACGGTCTATGGCAAAGAAGCTTTGCAGCTCTCTGATGCCGCGGCTGTCAAGGCGGCTGTCACTATTCCGGTGATCGGGCACGGGAAGCTTAATCGCGCAGAAACAGCTGAGAAGGTTCTGGCAGAAGAAAAACTGGACTTTGTAGCCATGGCTCATCAGATGATCTCAGATCCGGATTGGGTACAAAAGGTAAAGGCAGAAAGGGAGGAGGATATCGTCCCTTGTATCGGCTGTAATGAATGTTTGTTTGGCAGCCATCAGGGAAAAGACCACAGCTGTGCAGTGAATCCGAGATGCTTGCGCGAAGCCGACTATCCTGTTACCTCTGCGGGAGAAAGACAATCTGTCCTGGTAATCGGTGGAGGCCCTGGCGGCATGGAAGCAGCCATTACAGCGGCGCAAAGAGGCTTTGATGTAACGATCTGGGAGCGAGAGGAAGAATTGGGCGGGAATCTTCGAACCGCCGGAGCGCCCAGTTTTAAACAGGATGTAATCCGATACAAAGACTATTTGATCGGTCAGATTGGGAAACTGCCCATTCAGGTAGAACTCAATCATACTGCTGTTATAGAGGACGTGAAAAAGGGCGGTTTTGATAAGGTGATCCTGGCCAGTGGATCTACGCCATTTATTCCTCCGATTTCAGGAGCAGAGCAGGAACATGTAAAAGAAGCGATGAGCGTGTTATTGGGAAAGGAAAAGCTGGGAAAAAATATCGTGGTTATAGGAGGCGGGCTTGTAGGTTGTGAAGTGGCTCTCCATCTCAGTGAGACGGCAGAACATGTCACCATCCTTGAAATGCTGGATGATATATTGGCTGCGGCACAGCATTGCCAGAACAATGACGCGGAACTGCGAAAAATGATTGCTGATTCAGAAATTGATGTTCTGGTCAAAACAAAGACGAACAGAATCGCAGAGGATTATGTGGAAGTCTGTGGAGAAGACGGGATCGTGCAAAGCATTAAGTGTGACAATGTTGTCATCGCCGCGGGTTTCCGTACTAACCATGATTTAGAGCTTCAATTAAAGGATTTCATGGAGGATGTGTCCGTCATCGGTGATGCTGTAGCGCCACGAAAAATTTATACAGCAGTTCACGAAGGCTTTCATGCGGCACGGCTGCTTTAAAAGTTACCTAATATAATTGTTTCATTAAAACACCCTTTGTCGCTAAATAAATAAGCAACAAAGGGTGTTTTTACAATCAAAGAAAAGGGTATTCGTTATTAAATTAAAGAAATTGAAAACTTCTATCGTTAGATTTCGCAAAGGCTTTTGTTTTAAAAATCCAACAGCCCTCATCGCCATTATCGTCACAGGCAATGATATACAAGTCATCTGTTCCAGGACAGATATCTGTATGGGTTACGACTAAATTATGTCCCTGTTCCCGATTGGGCATGAGAACCTGTCCAATGGGGTACCCAAAATGATTAAGGATCAGGACTTTTCCCTGACCATACATAGAGATATACAGGTTCCCGTCCCGATCAATCTCACAGGAATCAGGACCATAGAATCCGGTTGTTGTATATACTACATTTTTGGTTGTATAATTTTTGCCTTTTAGCATAACTCTATGGACACGGCCTGTATGGCTTTCTGTAACCCAAAGCACAGAATAATCGGGAGAAATCGCGACTCCATTGGGGCCGGCCATATTTGGCATGAAAGGCGACACCTTTTTGAAGTCAGGCGATACATAATAGACACCGCCGATGGGATTGGTGGCGTCCCCACGCAGATCTGTGAAATAAAACCCACCTTTTTCATCAAAGGCGATATCATCAATACTATAACCAACAACGATATCTTCATAGTTGCTTCCATCGGGATTGATCGCGAACACACAGCCTTCTTTCACTCGGTTTAGACAACTGACAAAGAGACGGCCGTCTTTGTGGATTTTGACAGAAGGAATTTTGCGTTCTTCATCATGAAAAATCGTTGCTATTTTCTTTGTTTTCGCATCGATTCGACAAACCCGCCCCTCATAGATAATGGTGAAATAAAGATTGCCTTCCCGATCAAAGCAGGTACCCTCACCATGCAGAGCCTGTGTTTGATGAATCTGCAGCCAATAGTTGGCAGTAACAGATTGCAGATCTTTTTCATCTGGGGGGATCGGTGCGAATTGATCTCCCAGCCGGTAAGCTAAGGTATTCATAGTGGACAGCTCCTTTCTATAATTCCGAGTTTCTGGTTTTGGAGTAATCATACCATGGAGATCCAAACGATGGAAGTCAAAGGTGTTGATACCCAATATCATTTTTTTTGTTGTAGCACCCAGAGAGGATAATCAAAGTATTAAATGGATACCAGTTTTTCTGATAACTGATATCAGAAAGGTGGACCGCCCTTTTTAGCATTGGTTTGCTATAATTAAAACGTAGAATACAAATAATATTTCGAAAATATCTGAAACTTAAGGAGGTGTAGCATGGAGTTAATGTATTTAGGAATTGCTATTGCAATTGTAGCCATATTATTCGGTGTTTTTAAACGTCCCATGTATGAAGTAATTGTGGTTTCATTTCTTGCAACAACAATTGTTTCCGGTCATATGACTGATTTAGGAAGATACTGCCTAAATGTTTCGCAAAATTACTTGCTGTATACAATCATGGCGTTTATTGCACTTTCTGTTATTTTGGAAAAAACAGGTGTGATCGCAAAGCTGATTAATGTTGTAATTGCTTTAGTAGGGCGGCTTCCAGGGGGGGCAGGGTATGTTACCTTGATTGTCAGCTCTTTGATGGGAGCTTTGTCGGGGACCGGACCGGGCAATGCTGCTGCTGTTGGTGTCATTACTATTCCGGCAATGAAACGGTGTGGATTTTCTGCAGAGCTTGCAGGGTCTGTTGAAATGGCAGCCAGTGCATTGGGGCCGGTAATTCCGCCTTCAGGCAGCGTCATCGCAGTTTTTGGGCTGCTGGTTGCAGCGTATCCAGGTTGCTGCACATTTTCCCAGTTTTGGGTCATGATGTGGGGTATCAGCCTTATTTTTGTAATACAGCGGTTTATTTCCATGTTTATCCTTATTAAAAAGGAGCATATTGGGCCGATGCCAAAGGAGCAGGTTCCTTCTGTCAGAGATGCATTAAGGGATGGATGGAAAGCTTTGATTTTACCAGTCATCGTTGCAGCACCGTTTATTTTTGATGTACTTTGCTCTGAAGGTTTTATTACACAGCAATTGGGTGCTGATGGGGCAGCTACATTTACTGCAGCTTTGCTGGTTATTGTGCCAAGCATATCGATTTTATATGTACTTTTGATTCGAGAAGATAAACAACAGAATAAGATCTCATTCAAACTGCTTACAGAACAATTTCATGATGCAATTCCCCAAATTGCACCAGTGTCGGTAATGGTATTCGGCGGATTTGGATTATCAGAACTGTTTAATGATATTGGTGTTGATAAGGCACTGGGAGAATTGGCAGCTGCTATGAATGTGCAGGCTTGGTTTGTAATCTGGATATTACCATTGATTCTGACTTTCCTAGGAATGTTTTTGGAAACATTATCAATCATGCTTAT
>CAUEYG010000025.1 GCA_959021945.1 uncultured Eubacteriales bacterium
GAAGGAAATTTGATGGACTTGTCCATTGCGCAGGAATCTCACATGTACTTCCCCTGAAATTAATAAGTTACGAAAAACAGCATGAAGAAATGTGTATCAACTACTACGCATATATCGAACTGGTAAAACAGATATCAAAAAGGAGATATGGCACCTCAGAATGCAGTATTGTAGGGGTTTCCTCTATTGCGGCACATAGAGGAGGAAAATGTCAGACCATTTATTCTGCTGCCAAGGGAGCTATGGATGCAGCTACAATTCCACTCTCAAAAGAATTGGCAGAGCGGGGAATACGAATTAATACAGTACGGCCTGGAATGATTAAAACCAATATGATGATGGGATATGCTGAGAAAAGGAGCATACCAGAAGAAGAACTGCGCAAGATGCAGCATTTGGGCTTAGGCCTTCCGGAAGATGTAGCTTACTTGGTAGCATTTTTACTGTCATCAGCATCCCGATTTATTACAGGACAAAGTATTTCCGTAGACGGAGGAGGGCCAGTAGAAGGGCTATAGAGTTTTTCAGAAAGGCAGATCATCGAGATGACAGAATTGCAAATCCAGACTTCCATTACCCTGCTCAACGAAACAAATATGTATGTAATAACAGACCCGGAAAGTCATCATGCAATTTTGGTGGATCCTTCCGACGCCATGGCTGCCGGAGATTTCCTGCAAAAAAAGGACTTGCTGCTGGACTACATTATTTTGACCCATGAGCACTATGATCACATTGCCGCGCTGAACCAGCTGCGGGAGCTGTTTCCGGCAAAAGTAGTGGCGTCAGACCAATGCAGCAAGAGAATACAAAACCCCCGTGAGAATATGTCCCATCTTTTTGATGTGATTTTAGAGTTCAAAAGACAGCAGGGCAGAGACTATGGCGGCAATATTCATATAGAGCCATACAAGGCAGAGGCTGCGGACCTTATCTTCCATGGAAAAAAAGAGTTGGAGTGGCAGGGGCATCGGATTACGATGCAGGAAGCGCCGGGGCATTCGCCGGGAAGTATTTTAATTGGCATTGACAACAAATACCTGTTCAGCGGAGACACCTTGTCATATGATTACCCGATCATTACCAGGTTCCCCGGAGGAAGCAAAAGACAATACCAAAGTATAACAAAACCCCTATTGCAGGAGCTGGAGAAAAATATGCATGTTTACCCAGGACATGGACGAGCATTTATCTTGAAAGAAATAGAAACTTTTTAGCCAATAGACAGCAGGATGGAGAACAGTTATGCAGGCAATTATTTTAGCCGCAGGAATGGGGCGAAGATTAAAAGAATTAACAGAAAATAATACAAAGTGTATGGTAGAAGTCAATGGAGTTCCCCTTATTGATCGGATGCTCCGGCAGATCGAAAAACAACACTTGTCCAGAGTTGTAATTGTTGTGGGATATGAAGGAGAAAAACTAATAGAACATATTGCGGGGCTGGATATTGATACTCCCATTACCTATGTAAACAATCCCATTTATGATAAGACAAACAACATTTACTCTCTATTTTTGGCACGGCAATATTTATGCCAAGAAGATACATTGCTGTTTGAGTCTGACTTGATTGTAGAGGACTCGGTCATTGATGTTCTGGTAAAGGATCCTCGGGACACCTTGGCTCTGGTAGACAAATATGAAAACTGGATGGACGGAACCTGTGTCAAGCTGGGAGAAGACGATACCATTGAAGCCTTTGTGCCCGGGAAAAAATTCAAGTTTGAAGAACGAGATGATTACTACAAAACCGTTAACATCTACAAGTTTAGTAAAGCTTTTTCAACAACTTACTATGTACCCTTTTTGGAAGCTTACTCCAAGGCTTTGGGAAACAATGAGTATTACGAACAAGTTCTGCGCGTCATAACTATGCTGGATGAACCGGGGATACGGGCCAAACGCCTGGAAGATCAACTGTGGTACGAAATTGATGATATTCAGGATTTGGACATTGCGGCCTCTATTTTTTGCCCCAGCGGTGAGGAGAAAGTTTCTTTGCTGCAAAATCGTTATGGCGGCTATTGGCGCTATCCAAAACTCATTGATTTTTCCTATTTGGTGAACCCTTATTTTCCTCCGCAGAAACTAATGGATGAAATCAAAGCCAACTTTGAAAAACTTCTGACCCAATATCCTTCCGGGATACAAGTAAACTCCCTGCTTGCAGCTAAAAATTTTGGCGTGAGACAGGAAAATATTATTGTAGGAAATGGAGCCGCTGAGCTGATTAAATCTTTAATGGCCATGCTGCAGGGGAGGACCGGTGTAATTCGGCCTACGTTTGAAGAATATCCAAACCGATATCAGCCCAACGAGACTGTGGTTTTCACACCAACTGCAGAAGGGTTTACATACAGCGCTGATGAGGTTATAGACTATTTTCAGGGTAAGGAAATTCAAAACCTGATTATGATTAACCCGGATAACCCATCTGGAAACTACATTTGCAAATCAGATTTGATGCGATTAGTAGAATGGACAAAAGAATCGGGAATCCTACTATTGCTGGATGAATCCTTTGCAGATTTTGCAGAAGAAGAAAACTCCACGCTGATTACACAGGAGCTTTTGGAGAAATATCCTCATTTGTTTGTAATGAAAAGCATTTCAAAATCCTATGGCGTGCCAGGGCTGCGTCTGGGAGTTCTGGCTTCCGGAGACACAGACAAAATCGCCTGGATGAAAAGAGATGTTTCCATCTGGAATATTAATTCCTTTGCCGAATTTTATATGCAGATAGAGGAAAAATACCAGGAAGATTACAAGCAGGCTTTAAAACTGCTTCGAAAAGAGAGAAAACGTTTTGAACATAGGCTGCAGGACATAAAGGGATTAAAGGTTTTTCCGTCTCAGGCAAACTATATTATGGTGCAGGTGGTCAATGGTATGACAGCCAAAGACATAACAAAGAAATTATTATTTGGACATAATTTGTTTGTAAAAGATCTGTCCCCAAAGATGAAAAGAGACAGCAGACAGTTTATGCGTATCGCAGTCCGCAATACAGAGGATAATGACCGGCTGGCAGAGGCGTTGGAAAAAGAATTGGAAGTGTAAAGGATGGATAGGCCGTTAGAAGATAAAAACATAATGATAACCGGGGCCAAGTCGGGAATCGGTTTAGCTGCGGTTACAAAGCTGGCTGAAAACGGAGCCAATATATGGGCCTGCATGCGGCAGGAAAACCCACAGGCTCAGGAGATATTTAAAAAACTGGAAGCGAGCCATCAGGTTGCAGTGAAGCCCATTTACTTTGACGTGACCAGTGAGTCCCAGATCAAAGAGGCGCTGGTTGCTGTTATGAAAGAAAAGAAAACCATAGATGGGCTGGTAAATGCAGCGGGAATTGCTCATGGAGGACTATTCCAAATGACGCCGGTCTCAAAGATCAGGGAGGTCTTTGACGTAAACTTTTTTTCTGCTCTGGAAATTACCCAGCGAGTAATTCGGGCTATGGTAAAGCAAAAGTCTGGGTCAATTGTTAACCTTGCTTCCATTTCCGGTCTGGACTTAAAGGCCGGAAATTGTGCCTACGGAGTATCAAAGGCGGCTCTGTCAGCCTGGACCTGTACGCTGGCGGCAGAGGTAGGCAGCCTGGGAATTCGTGTTAATGCAGTGGCGCCGGGTCTAATCAACACTAGGATGGCGCAGCAGATGGAAGCAAAAGCCGGAGAAGAGATGAGAAAAAATTCCGCTATGGAAAGATTGGGTACGGCAGAGGAAGTGGCAGATGTCATTGCATTTTTAATTTCAGACCGCTCTTCCTTTATAAACGGACAGACAATTCGAGTAGATGGAGGCCGCAAGTGAGCAGAATTCAAACAAAACAAAGCCCAGAAGATTGGAAAAAGACGGCGCAGCTGATCAGAAAACAAATTTTAAAAATGACCCATGCCTCAGGAACAACAGGAGCCCATGCAGGCGGTTCCCTATCCATGGCAGAGATTATGGCAGTTTTGTATTTTGGAATACTGCATTATGACCTGGAAGAACCAAAGGCACCTGAACGGGACCGTTTTATCCTCAGCAAAGGTCATGGAGCCATGGCCCTGTACGCAGCTCTGAATCAGGCGGGCATTCTTTCAGACCAAGAACTGGATACCTTTAAATCAAATGCTACACAGCTTGGCGGACATCCTTCCATGAATCGAGACAAAATGATCGAATTTTCCAGCGGCAGCTTGGGGCAAGGACTGTCACTGGCAGTAGGAGTGTGTTTGGGGTTAAAAAAGGCAAAAAATTTCGAGCCCCATGTATACGTTTTGTTGGGTGACGGCGAGTGTGATGAAGGTTCCATATGGGAAGCAGCCATGGCAGCAAGTCATTATGGGCTGGATAATCTGACGGTTATTGTAGATCAAAATCAACTCCAATATGATGGGGAAACCAAAGCGGTTATGGACCTAGGGAACCTAAAAGAAAAATGGAGCAGTTTTGGATGGGAGACTGCTGCTGTTGACGGCCACTGTCCACAAGCTCTCTATGAAGCACTGAAACAAAAACAGGAAAAGCCTTTCGCCCTTATCGCTAATACAGTGAAGGGAAAAGGAGTCTCCTTTATGGAACGCAATCCCCTTTGGCACAACAACCGGCTGTCGGACCAGCAGTATGAGCAGGCGCTGGCTGAGGTGGAGGCACAATTATGATTACTTTTAAAAAACCGGAGATAAAAATGTGGTCCAGACTGGGATCATGCGGCGCCTTTGGCTTGGCTATGGATGCACTGGCAAAGGAAGACGAAAAGCTGTTGGTTACAACTGCGGATTTATGCTTTTATTCAGGGTTGGACCGCTTTAAACGAAACCATCCGGACCAGTATTACAACCTGGGCATTGCAGAACAAAATATGATCGGTGTGGCGGCAGGTCTAGCAAGTGAAGGGTACCGGGTATTTGCCACTACTTATGCGTCCTTTGCTGCAGCCAGGTGCTGTGATCAGGTAAAAGTGAATATGGCTTACATGAAGCTGCCGGTAAAGCTGGTAGGGCTTACAGCAGGACTTTCTGTAGGAATTTTGGGACCGACCCATATGAGCTGGGGTGATCTTGCTGTTATGAGGGCTATGCCGGACATTGCCATACTATCTCCTGCTGACTGTACAGAAACAGTAAAGGCAACAATTGCAGCAGCGGAATATAACGGACCGGTATATGTAAGACTGACTGGGAGCATGAACAGTCCTATAGTATACAAGGAAGATTATGAATATCGTATGGGCAAAGCAATTCAGATGAAAGAAGGCCTTGATGCAGCAGTTATTGCAACAGGGAGCATGGTCCATCCGGCAGCCGAAGCTGTTTTGCGCCTGGAACAAGAGGGAATCTCCTGCGGACTGGTAAATATGCATACCATTCGCCCCCTGGATACGGAAATCCTTGAAAAGATCAGAACAAAGTACTCATTTATTATTACCGTAGAAGAGCACGGTGTTGTTGGAGGATTAGGCAGTGCTGTTTTGGAATACCTTTCTGATAAAAACAGCCCGCCTATAAAAAGGATTGGCCTGGAGGGGAGCTATCCTCATGCTGCCGGTTATGAACATTTACTGGGTGAAAACGGGTTAACAGCAGATGGAATCTATAGCTCCATTAAGAGCTTTGTAAGGGGGATACAAGATGGCGTCTGATGTAATCCGCAATGTTTCAATAAAGGGGATAGCTGCAGCTGTCCCGACAAAGGTCAAAAGAGCACAGGAATATGAGGATATAATAGGAAAAGACGGAGTTAAAAAGTTTATTGATACGGTAGGAATTCGAGAGCGCCATATTGGGGACGGCAAAATTATGACCTCAGATTTGTGCCTTGCAGCGGCGGAAGATCTTTTAGCCAGGACTGGGACAGATAAAAATGAAATTGAGGGGCTCCTTGTTGTCACACAGACCGGCGATTATATTGCACCGGCAACTGCCTGCGTACTGCAAAACCGCCTGGGACTTTCGGAGCATTGTATGGCATATGACATCCCTATGGGATGCTCCGGATACTTGTACGGTCTCTATAATGCCGCATCCCATATTCAGAACGGACATATAAAAAAGGTCCTTCTATTGGTGGGAGATTGCCTTTCCTATATGGCGTCTCCAAAGGATCGGGGACAAATGATGCTGTCAGGCGATGCAGGTACAGCTACCCTGCTGGAATATGACAAAGATGGAACTGACATGAAATTCCTGTTTAAGACCATTGGAGCAGGATACAAGAACTTGATCGTTCCTTATGGCGGATATAAACATAAATTTGGAAGCAGGGAGCAGCGCAAAAGAGAAGATGGCATTATACGTTCCGACTATGACACGTTTATGGATGGGTCAGAAGTATTTAAGTTTTCTATCAGTGAAGTGCCAAAACTATTTCGAGAATTTTACAAGACACATGAGTACAACATAGAAGAATGTGACTATGTGGTCTTACACCAGGCTAATCTATTCATTATGAAAAATATTGCCAGGCGGCTGAAAATTTCTTTTGAAAAGGTTCCGGTTTCCTTAGACAGGTACGGAAATACAAGCTCTGCTACCATCCCTCTGACCCTCTGTGATTTGTTTGGAAGCAGGGAGGCAAAAAAACGGGATAACAACAAAATTTTCATATCCGGTTTTGGCGTTGGACTGTCACTGGGCGCCGCGGCGCTGGAACTGGATCCACGGGTCTGTCTGCCCATTATTGAATCGGACTGTTGCTATGAGGACCACATTGACAGCCTGCATAACATGGCTTCGGACTTTGTGGAGAGAGGAGGAAAAGATGAGTAATTTACAAAAATATATCGATGCCTTTAAAGAAACCTTTGAGGTGGAGGAATCAGAAGTTTCCGCCCTGGAATATCAGGGAATACCGGCGTGGGATTCCGTGGGACATATGAGCCTGATTGCACTGCTGGAAGAGGCCTTTGACCTTATGATGGAAATGGATGACATTATCGAGTTCAGCTCCTTTGAGAAGGGGAAAGAGATTCTGGGAAAATACAATGTGGAACTTAAGTGATTTTGAAACCAATACCGCGGTCATAAAAGAAGATGGCTCTTGTATTTCCTATAAAAAATTAAAGGAGGATGGGGAAGCGCTCCATGGTTTTATAAAAGAACGGCGTCTGATCTTTGTGCTGTGCAGACAGCAATACGGGTCCATAATGGGGTATGTGTCATTTTTAAACCATAAACAGGTGCCGCTTCTTTTAGATGCTGATCTTGACAGACAGTTTTTGTGGAACCTGATTGCGCAATACAAGCCGGATTATCTTTGGGCGCCAAAGGAACAGGCAGCGGAGCTTTGTTTCGCAAATGGATATTGTAATGTGACCTCCATAGAAGATTATGGGCTGATTAAAACGCCTTTTTCCAAGATGTATCCTTTATACAAAGATCTGGCTCTGCTGCTGATCACATCAGGCTCTACCGGCAGTCCAAAGCTGGTTCGGCAGTCCTACGAAAATATCCGGGCCAATACACAGGCCATTTCTGAATATTTGAGCCTTACAGAAGAGGAGCGGCCAATCACTACACTGCCTATGAATTACACTTACGGCCTTTCCATTATAAACACCCATCTCTCTGTTGGGGCATCTATTATTCTTACAGAAAAAGGAATTATGCAAAGAGCGTTTTGGGAACAGATGGAGCGGCATCAAGCCACCTCTTTGGCAGGAGTGCCTTATACATATGAGATGTTAGATAAGCTGCGCTTTTTTCAGAGAAGCCTGCCCAGCCTGCGTACCATGACTCAGGCCGGCGGAAAATTAAATCCTGATTTGCACAAAAAATTTGCCCAATATGCACAACAAGAGGGCAAGGAGTTTGTTGTTATGTACGGCGCTACAGAGGCTACGGCCAGAATGGGATACCTGCCGTCTCAGAAGGCCTTGGAAAAGTGCGGGAGCATGGGGATTGCCATACCCGGCGGCAAGTTTTATCTGACAGATGACGGCGGTCAAGTGATTCATGCTCCCAATGTGACAGGAGAACTGATTTATGAAGGACCTAATGTTACGCTGGGGTATGCGCAATCGGGAGAAGATCTGCGAAAAGGTGATGAAAGACATGGAACTTACCGGACCGGCGACATGGCTATGCGGGATGAAGATGGGTTTTACTATATTACCGGACGAAAGAAACGTTTTTTAAAAATGTTTGGAAACCGAATCAACCTGGATGAAGTAGAGCAGCTGGTAAAAGCTGTATTGGATCATGCTGATTGCGCATGTGCAGGAACAGATGACAATCTATACTTGTTTGTTACAGAGGGAAACAAAGCCGAAGCAGTCAAAAAATTTGTAGTAGAAAAGACAGGTTTTCATCATAGTGCGATCCACGTCCAAACGATAGATCAAATCCCCAAGAACAATTCTGGAAAAACATTGTATGCAGCATTGGAGCGCTATTATGATTGAGTATCGTGACATTTTAAAATATGGTCCATTTGCTGTGAAAAAAGAGGACAAGGAGCAGCTGCTGACAAAAAAGCTGTTGGCGCTTTCAAAATATCATTATGACAGGTGCCGGGAGTACAAAAGGATTATAGACAGCTTGGGATGTGATTTAGAGACTGTGGAAAGCTACCGGGATATTCCTTTTCTTCCGGTAGGTCTGTTTAAAGAACTGGATTTGTTGAGCATTTCCAGACAGGATGTTTTTAAAACCCTGACTTCTTCCGGAACCTCGGGACAAGCAGTTTCAAAGATCTTTCTGGATAAAGAAACAGCAGGAAACCAGCAGAGGACCCTTGCTAAAATTCTATCCGATTTTACTGGGAAGGCCAGAATGCCTATGTTGATTATAGACAGCCCGGCAGTAGTAAAAGATCGGAAAATGTTCAGCGCCAGGGGGGCCGGTATACTGGGATTTTCCATATTCGGAACTGACAGGCTCTATGCTCTGAACGAAGACATGACAATCAACATAGAGGAAGTGCAAAAGTTTCTGGAAAAGCATGAAGATAGTCCTATTTTTGTTTTTGGCTTTACTTTTATGATTTGGCAGCATTTTTATAAGGAATTGATAAAACAGGATCGGAAAGTGGATTTATCACAAGGCATTATGGTGCATGGAGGTGGGTGGAAAAAGTTAAGTTCAGAGGCTGTTTCATCTAGCCAATTTCGCCAGTGTCTGTTTGAACGGACCGAAATCAAAAGAGTACATGACTATTATGGTATGGCAGAGCAGACGGGCAGCATCTATATGGAATGCGAATATGGACACCTCCATGCCAGTACTTACTCCGACCTTCTTATCCGGGATCCAAAGGATTTTTCTCTTTGTAAAAAGGGGGAGACAGGAATTGTGCAGGCAATATCCATGCTTCCGGAGTCTTACCCGGGGCACTCCATCTTAACAGAAGACGAAGGCGTCATGCTGGGGCAGGACGATTGTCCCTGCGGCAGGATGGGCGGCTATTTTCAAATTAAGGGCAGACTGGAACATGCAGAAATAAGGGGGTGCAGTGATACTTATGCCGCTACATTCTGATAAAGTGCAATATGTACTGGGAGATGCAAAACTCATTTTAGACATGGACACTGCAGTTCCCTTGGAGCCTTTTCATGAAAGGGTCATGGGGTTTTTCAGTGAACTGTCAAAAAAGGTCATGAAGAATAGCAGCGGGTATTCGGAGGTGGCTACCTTTGGGTTTTGGTGCAGAAAAGCATCTTTAGAGTCAATGAAAAAACAGGCTGGTGATATGGGAGACAGACTGGGAAGGGGGATGATCTTTCACAGCACCCCTTCCAATGTACCTGTTAATTTTGCTTTTAGCTTTGCAGCGGGATTACTGACGGGAAATGCCAATATCGTAAGGCTTCCTGCAAAGGATTTCCCTCAGGTGTCAATTATCTGCAGTGCAGCAGTAGAACTGTTAAAAGGCCCCTATAAAGAGCTGGAACCATATGTATGTTTTTTAAAATATGCACCTGATAAAGAACTTAATGATCTTTTCTCCCAAATGTGCGATGTCC
>CAUEYG010000026.1 GCA_959021945.1 uncultured Eubacteriales bacterium
CCAGATGTGGCGGATGTTTATAAGGAAGGCACAGAAAAAACAAAGAACCAAAAGAACGGTAATAATTTTGACCGTTATGAATGCGAAACCTGTCAGAATCGAAAATACCAGGATGGTTCAGACGATCCCGGTGTTTCTTTTAAAACCCCTACTAAGATTCGTCCTGAAAACGCTGCAGGCGCAGTAAGAGCTCATGAAGGAGAACATGTCACCCGGGAACAGGCTAAGGCTACCAGAGAAGACAGGAAGGTAGTCAGTCAGAGCGTTACTTATCATACGGCTATTTGCCCGGAGTGCGGTACACCTTATGTTTCCGGCGGTACGACTCGTACTGTTACCAAAGGAACTTCTCAGCAGGAACAATTGGCTCTGAAGTTTCAAGTTGGCATCGAACAGGAAGAAAAGGGGCGCTATCTGGATACAACTGCATAGTCATTGTTTTTAAAACAAACAAATATCCGGCAGTATCGTATTCTTAAAAACGATGCCAGCCGGATATTCGTCTATTATGGGTTTACCACTTATTTCGATTTATCCAGATATTGATCAATGCTTGCTGCCGCAGTCTTTCCTGCGCCCATTGCCAGTATTACGGTAGCTGCGCCTGTCACTGCATCTCCTCCTGCAAAAACTCCATCACGGTTTGTAGCAGCCTTTTCATCGGTGCCGATTCCGCCTCGTTCATTAGCCTGCAGATTTTCGGTAGTTTCCAAAATAAGTTTATTTAGTTTGGTTCCGATTGCCATGATGACGCAGTCTACATCAAGAACAAAATTTGATCCTTCCTTTACTACAGGACGTCTCCTGCCTGATGCATCCGGCTCACCCAGCTCCATTTCAACACATTCAAGGCCTGTCACATATCCTGCCTCATCGCCTACAACAGCTACAGGGTTTTTGAGCAGCTGGAAATCAATGCCCTCTTCAATAGCATGATGGATTTCTTCCTGTCTTGCAGGAATTTCATCCATGGAGCGGCGATAAACAATATAAACCTTTTCCGCCCCCATTCTCTTGGCGCATCTTGCAGCGTCCATTGCAACATTGCCGCCGCCTACAACCGCAATGCGTTTGGCCTTTTGAACAGGCGTATCATATTCGGGCAAGTATCCTTTCATCAGGTTGATACGAGTCAGGTATTCATTGGCAGAACATACACCGAGAAGGTTTTCGCC
Organism: uncultured Eubacteriales bacterium; assembly: GCA_959021945.1. GTDB lineage: Bacteria > Bacillota > Clostridia > Peptostreptococcales > Anaerovoracaceae > Hominibacterium. Next base: position 1,176 of record CAUEYG010000026.1, read on the forward strand.
CGGAATGTTCATAAAGGACGGTAGCCCTGCGCCTGTCCCTGCAAACACTGCTTCATATCCGTCTTCAAGGAGCTCGTCAACGGTTTCTGATCTTCCAATAACGGCATTGTTTACAAATTTAACACCTCTCTTTTCCAGCTTTTCCACTTCTGCGGCAACAATATCCTTAGGAAGTCTGAATTCAGGGATGCCATAAGCCAGGACTCCCCCCGGCTTATGTAAGCTTTCAAATACAGTTACCTGATAACCTTTGGCAGCAAGATCTCCTGCGCAGGTAAGGCCTGCAGGCCCTGCTCCTACAACAGCAACTTTTTTGCCTGTATTTTCGTAGCTGTCAGCCTCTTCATCCTCTTCTTCAATCCTATCTTGACTGTGTTCAGCATGCCAGTCAGATACAAACCGTTCCAGCCTTCCAATGGAAACAGGTTCGCCGAAAACGCCCTGCACGCAAAACCCCTCGCACTGATTTTCCTGAGGGCATACTCTGCCGCAAATTCTCGGAAGTGCACTTGTTTCACTGATAATCTGATAAGCTTCCTCAAAGTCTCCCTCTGCAACTTTGGCTATAAACTCAGGAATCTTTACCATTACAGGACAGCCTTTTGTGCATGGCTTTTTCCTGCATTTCAGGCAGCGCATAGCTTCATTGATGGCCATCTGCGGTGTGTATCCCTGTGCTACTTCTTCAAAGTTTCCTGCTCTGATGACAGGGTCCTGTTCGGGCATTGGATTTTTTTCCTTTTTTAGATTAATCATGGTAACGCACACCTCCTGTCAAACGGCAAATGTGAGCCGCATCTTCTGCTTCCTGTTCTTTATAAAAAGAGTTTCTCTTTATTAATTCATCCCAGTCAACAAGGCTTCCGTCAAATTCCGGTCCATCCACGCATACAAACTTGTTCTCTCCGCCTACAATACACCTGCATCCGCCGCACATACCTGTACCGTCTACCATGTAGGCTGTTAAGGACGCAACTGATTTAATACCGTAATCCTCCGCTATTTTACAGACAAATTTCATCATCATCGGAGGGCCTACTGCAACGATTTCATCATATTTGTTTCCTGCTTCAATGAGCTCTTTGAGCTTGTCAGTAGTGAATCCTTTTTCTCCATAGCTTCCATCATCTGTTGTAATGTAAAGGTTGTCAGTACCTGCTCTGAATTCTTCTTCCAGGATTACCATATCTCCATTTTTAAATCCGGCGATCATATCAACTTGAATGCCTTCTTTGTGCATACCGGTGGCAAGAGGAAATGCCAGAGCATTGCCTGTACCGCCTCCCACAACTGCTACTCTTTTAAGACCTTCCATTTCCGTTGGCTTTCCCAAAGGCCCTACAACGTCTTCCAGATAATCCCCTTCTTCAAGCTGATCCATCAGCATCGTGGTTCTCCCTACTGCAGCGTATATAATGTCAATGGTCCCTTTTTCTGAATCATGACCTGCCATTGTAAGGGGGATTCTTTCCCCGTATTCATCTGTGCGCAGGATAATAAATTGACCGGGCTTTGCCTTTCTTGCTACTAAAGGAGCATCTATTACAAGCCACGTCATATTTGAGCTTAAACGTCTCTTTTTTAAAATCTGATACATGAAACCCTCTCCTTTCTCTATTTCTCATCAAAGCTTTTCTGCTGTCTGAGAAGCTTGTCATATCGTTCCTTTGCAACTTGCGCCGATTCTTTAAACAGTGCTGTTGCCCGGTCCGGAGCTTTCAGTTTTAGGGAGTTATATCTTACTTCTCCCATAATAAAGTCTTCATAGCTTTCAGTAGGAGGCGCGCTGTCTACAGAAAGTGGGTTTCTCTTCTGCGCTACAAGGTCAGGGTTGTATCTCAGTAAATTCCAGTATCCTGCTCTTACCGCTTTTTTCATTTCCAGCATCGATTTGTCCATGCCTGCTTTCACTCCATGGTTGATGCAAGGCGCATATGCGATGATTAAAGAAGGGCCGTTATAGCTTTCCGCTTCCTTAATTGCTTTTAACGTTTGGGCCGGATTTGCACCCATTGCCACTTGCGCAACATATACATATCCATAGGCCATTGCAATCTGTGCCAGGTCTTTTTTCCTCACCGCTTTTCCCTTTGATGCAAACTGTGCAACTGCTCCAATTGGCGTTGATTTGGAAGCCTGCCCCCCTGTATTGGAGTAAACTTCTGTATCAAATACAAGCACATTTACATTTTCTCCGGAAGCAAGCACATGATCCAGCCCGCCGTAGCCAATATCATAGGCCCATCCATCGCCGCCGAAAATCCACATGGATGGTTTTCTCAGCATATCCTGGTTTTCTACTACATATTTTGCATCATCTACAACTGTACACTCCCTGCAGATTTCAACAAGAGCCTTTCCCGCTTTATCGGAGAGGTCCGGGTCATCCATATTGTCAAGCCATGCTTTTGCTGCAGCTCCAAATCTTTCATCTGAAGTAAGTCTTTCAACGCAGGATTTCATTTCTTTTCTCCTGGACTTTACAGCTACTGCCATGCCGTATCCGAACTCTGCATTATCTTCAAAGAGAGAGTTGGACCATGCCGGGCCCCGTCCTTCTTTATTGACAGTATATGGTGTGCTTGGCGCACTGCATCCCCAGATGGACGAACATCCTGTAGCATTTGCAATGTACATTCTGTCTCCAAACAGCTGAGTTACTAGTTTTGCATATGGGGTTTCTCCACATCCCGGACAGGCCCCTGAAAACTCAAGAAGCGGCTGTCTGAACTGTGAAGCTCTTACTGACTCAGCATTCTTTCCATAATCTTTTTCCTTTATATGTTGGAATAGGTAGTTGTAGTTTTCCTGCTGTGCATCCGCCGTTTCCTCAGCCATAACCATTTGCAGGGCTTTTTTCCTTGAAGGACAAACTTCTGCACAGGAACCGCAGCCCACGCAGTCTAAGGCGGAAATACCAATGGTAAAGAACTTGCTGCTGTCATCTTTAAACCTAATCACATTTGATCCTGCTGCACAGGCTTCATCTTTGTCAAGTACAAAGGGTCTGATTGCAGCATGAGGACATACATAGGAGCACCAGTTGCACTGCATGCACTTGGAAGAATCCCATTTGGGAATTTCCACTGCAATTCCACGCTTTTCATAGGCTGATGTTCCCGCCGGAACAGCGCCGTCAGCAGTATCCATAAATACAGAGACCGGTATTGTATCGCCGTCCATTCCATTTGTAGGCTTAAGGATTTTATTGATATAATCAGTATGAAGGGAATCTCTGCCCTGGGCCTCTTTTCTTACGAGTTTGCCGTCTTGTTTTGCCCAGTGCGGCGGGATTTCCACTTTGTGTACATTTTCAATACCTGCAGAGACGGCCTGGTAGTTCATATATACAATCTTTTTGCCTTTATTGCTGTATGTGTTTTTTATTGCAGTTTTCATGTATTCCGCCGCATCATAAACAGGAAGAATATTGGCAAGCTTAAAGAATGCCGCCTGCAGCACGGTATTAGTTCTTCCGCCAAGCCCCAGCTCTCTTGCAATGGTAACTGCATCGCAAACATAGAAGTTAATATTGTTTCTTGCAAGATATCCCTTTACATTTGCCGGCAGTTTTTCTTCAAGTTGCTCCTGATTCCACGAGCAGTTGAGCAAAAATGTTCCGCCGGGCTTCACATCTTCTACCATATGATACCGATTTACATATGCTGCATTGTGGCATGCCACAAAATCCGCCTGCTTCACATAGTAGGATGACCTGATTGGTGCATCTCCAAACCTCAGGTGGCTGATTGTTACTCCTCCTGATTTTTTGGAATCATACTGGAAATATGCCTGAACATATTTATCTGTATTATCGCCTATGATTTTAACACTGTTCTTGTTGGCACCTACTGTTCCATCTGCGCCCAGTCCCCAGAATTTACATGCAACAGTACCTTCATCTGCCACATCAGGCCTTTCACTTGCTTTTAAGGAAAGATGTGTTACATCATCCTCAATGGAAATAGTAAATTCTTTCTTTGGCAGATCTGCCCAAAGGTTTTCATACACTGCCAGAATGTCTTCAGGCTGCGTATCCTTTGAGCCCAGCCCGTAGCGGCCTCCTGCAACAAATACATGTTCAAATTTGCTGCCCTTCAGTGCTGCGATCACATCAAGATACAAAGGTTCCCCGATTGAGCCCGGTTCCTTGGTGCGATCAAGAACTGCAATTTTCTTTACGGTCTCAGGAATTGACTGGATCAAATGTTTTGCAGAAAAAGGTCTGTAAAGCCTTACTGTTACAATGCCGACTTTCTTTCCCTTTTTATTCAAATAATCAACGATTTCTTCTGCTGCATCACATACAGAACCCATTGCAATGATAATTTCCTCTGCGTCTTCAGCGCCATAGTAGTTAAAAGGCTTATAGGATGTGCCCAGCTTTTCATTGATCTGTTCCATACATCCTATGACAATCTCTACTGTTTCTTCATAAGTCTTGTTGCAGGCTTCTCTATGCTGGAAAAAGGTTTCCGGCTGTTCGGCTGATCCCATGCTGTGCGGGTGATTCGGATTGATTACCTTGTTTCTAAATCTCTTTACAGCATCCCAGTCCACCATTGACTTTAATTGGTCGTAATCCCAGGTATCAATTTTCTGCTGTTCATGACTTGTTCTAAATCCATCGAAAAAATGAAGCATTGGGACCTTTCCCTTTATTGCAGCAAGATGAGCTACTGCTGCCAAATCCATAACTTCCTGTGGATTTCTCGAAGACAGCATTGCAAATCCAGTCTGTCTGCATGCCATTACATCTGAGTGATCTCCAAATATGGAAAGGGCGTGTGTTGAAATAGCTCTGGCCGCAACATGCAGGACAGTAGGCGTTTCCTCTGCCGCCAGCTTATACATATTGGGAATCATAAGGAGCAGTCCCTGCGATGCAGTAAAGGTACTTGTGTAAGCGCCTGCTGTAACAGCTCCGTGCACAGCTCCTGCTGCACCGCCTTCGGACTGCATTTCTACGACTTTTACTTGTTCACCAAAGATATTTCGTCTGTCTTCACTTGTCCATTCGTCTATATTTTCTGCCATTACCGATGAGGGAGTAATCGGGTAAATGGCTGCAACTTCTGAAAACGCATAGGCAACATGAGCCGCAGCTGTATTGCCATCCATTGTTTTTTTCTTTCTCATTTTGACCGCTTCCTTTCCTCTACGCATCTATTTTCATGGCTTCTGCTTGTGCATATGTATATTCAGGCACAATACGCTCTGCGATGAGCCCTCTGGAACATATATAGGAACATACATTGCAGTTCACGCACTTTTCTCCGTCTATTACAGGATTTCCCGCTACCATTTCAATTGCATGGTTCGGGCAGTTATCCGCACAGTCTCCGCAGCCTATGCAGCCCATATTGCAGACTCGCAGACGTTCTTCCCTGTCTGCTCTTGAATTACAGGGAACTCTCTTTACTCCCACATAAGGAGCGATCACAATCATGTCTCTAGGGCATTCTCTCATACAGTCTCCGCAGCCCACACACTTATCAATATCTACAAAGGCAACTCCGTTTTCAACGGAAATTGCATCATATCGGCAAACCTTTGTGCAATTGCCCAGGCCCACACATCCATATTCGCAAAAACCCATGGCTCCCATATTAAGGTCTGCAGCTTCCCTGCAGTCTTCAATACCTAAGGCCCTTAATTTGCTGTTGGCTTTTGCGCCGCCTACACATTTGACAAATGCGATTTCTTCTTTCAGTTTCGTTAAATCGTGGAGTTTGTCAACAATGATTTTCTTTTCGCACTGCACAGTGCATGCAACACACCCCACACATTTGTCATAATCAATTACCGCACAGTTTTCAACAATTTTAACAGCTCCTTCAGGACATGCTTTTTCACATTCACCGCAGCCGATGCAGCCGTATCCGCATGTTTCTAATGTCATTTTTTCATATGCCTTGGAGGAACACGGTATGAAGTTGGTGGCCTCCTTTGGCACCATAGTAATGATTTCCTGCGGGCATGATGAAATGCAAGCCATACATCCCGTACATTTTTCCTCATCAATAATAATCTTACCGTCTGCTGCAGACATAGCATCAAACTCACACTTGCTGATACAACTGCCGATTCCAAAACAGCCCCATTGACATTCACTATGTAATGTCCCGGCTTCTTTTGCAGCTTCACAGCTATCCAGTCCTGACAGTCTGTTTTTGCCTGCAGCATCACCTGCACATCTTATAAAGGCAATTTTGGGTTCTACTGCTATAGGTTCTGTACCGAGAACTGCAGCAATGGCTGCAACTTTTTCTGTATCGCATGCCGGACATAATGTGATATTACCTGTTTTCTCAATTGCCTCAGCACAGGCTTCACAAGTTTCATATCCACAGCCGCCATGTCCGCAGCAATCTACACCGGGAAGCAATGCCAAAATTTGCATTCCCTGTCTCTGAATACCCTTCATACGTTCACCTCCAACTAATTTTCTATAAATTAGCCATCCTGTTATAGATTTAATAAGCAATGTCCCTGCACTGTATGCTGATAAAAACACCTCCCATGTTGTATACAGTATACTTGGATTGTTAAAAAAATAATTGAATGCACCTGTATTGTAACACCATCACCAGCTGCATTCAATCAGTTAAAAGAATTTTTTTATTTTTTTTGCTTTTTTAAATTTTCATATTTATTTGTTCATCTCAAACATACCTGTCAATTACAATTGGTGGAGGAATTAACATTCCCTGTAAATTTCTTTTATAAGGTCCTTTGTCAATGGGATATAGGAATTGGTAACCAGCCTTTGCTGATTTTCCATTACAGAATCGGTAAATAATTCAATATCCTCTTTCTTAAATCCATATTCTTTTAAGGACTTTAGAGGCAGTATGGTTTCCAGCAATATATTGAGGTTGCTGATGGCATCCTCTTCTTTTCCGCCTATGATTTTGGCAATGATTTTCTTACAGGAAGCCGTCTTTCCCTGGGGTTTGGCAGCATCATACTTTTCAAGCACTTTTCCGAAAAGAGCGTAGTTGGATTCTCCGTGGGGTACATGGTACGTGCCTCCAAGAGGAAAGGACATGGCATGGACTGTCGCGCATCCTGCCTGTAAAAAGGCAATTCCTGCGTAGCAAGACGCTGTTAAATATTCATCCAGATATCCAAAGCGTGAATCCGACCCCTCATCTCTGATTCTTCGGAACCCCTCTAAGATCAGCTCCATTGCTTTGACTCCATAAAGCTCTGATGTCATGGTGGCTCTGTCCGGGGAAAGATAACTTTCTGCGGCATGGATTAATGCATCAATAGCCGATGAGGCAAAAGGCTGGTAAGGCAGCGTCCTCAGCATTTCCGGTATGAGGCATACTGCACTTGGAATCAGAAGGTCAGACACTAGGCCAAGTTTGGTCGTATTTCCCTTATCATCTTTTACAATGGCTACTGAAATATTGGTTACTTCTGAACCAGTACCGCAGGTTGTGGGAACAGCGATGAGTTTCTTTTCCGGAATCACATCAAATCGTTTAAAATACAAATCGCTGACAGCAGCAGGCCTCTTAAGAGAAAGCACTTTGCAGATATCCATAATGGCGCCGCCGCCTACTGCTATGACTCTATCGTATGTATCAGGATTTAGTGCGGCGAATATATCCGTGATCATTTCCTCAGAAGGTTCGCCTTTTCCAAATTTTTCTTGAAATACGATCTGGCATGTTAGATCAAGATTTTTTAAAAAAGGTTGATAGATAAATTCATTTGTCACAATCAAGTCTCTTTCGTTTAAGTGAAATTCTTCCGCAAACCCTTGAAAGGTTTGAAACTTATGTAACTGTCCTTTGATTAAAATTTCTCGCATGTTTTTTCTCCTCACTCTTCTTTTATTTACCGGTAAATACTGCAGGACGCTTTTCCAAAAATGCTTTCATCCCTTCCTTTTGATCTTCCGTAGCAAAACACATTCCAAACAATTGATTTTCCAAGGCCATGGCTGAATCCATATCCATTTCTATCCCTCGCACAACGGCTGTTTTGGCGTATTTTACTGCCAGAGGACCATTTTTCATAATCCTTTGTGCAAGGGTTTTCGCCTCATCCAGGAGCTGATCTGGGGGAAAGACGCTGTTTATCAAACCAATTCTCAAAGCTTCATGGGCTTTTATCATATCTCCTGTCAATATCAACTCCATGGCTTTGGCCTTGCCCACCTTTCTTGCAAGCCTCTGTGTTCCTGAAAAGCCCGGCGTTATTCCAAGGCTTACCTCCGGCTGTCCAAACTTGGCTTTTTCACTTGCTATGATCATGTCACAGGCCATGGCAAGCTCACAGCCGCCGCCCAGGGCAAACCCGTTTACTGCTGCAATTGTTGGAATGGGCAGCAGCTCCAGCCTCCTAAGGATGGTTGACCCCTTGCGTCCCCAGGTTCTTCCTCCTTCCAGGTCAAGAGTACTTTGTGCTCCAATATCCGCTCCTGCTGCAAAAGCTCTGCCTTCTCCTGTTAAAATCAGTACCTTTGCCTGAGTATCTTCTGCTGCTTCTGCTAGGGCTCTGTCCAGTTCAGAAAGGACCTCTTCATCAAGAGCATTCAAAACCTCCGGTTTACAAATTGTAAGAAAGGCAATCTCTTCTTTTTTTTCATATCTAATTGATCTGTACATGTTTTTTTCCTTTCCTATTGGTTTCCTATCCGGT
>CAUEYG010000027.1 GCA_959021945.1 uncultured Eubacteriales bacterium
CCGTCTTCAGCGCTCTTCCCGCAGCAGCAACGCAGACTTTCGTCATCTTAACATTGAGCTTTTCCTCCACCTGCTCCTTTACCTCTGCCGCCAGGCTTGCCACAGCACTGATATCTTCAATCTGCCCGTCTATCATCGCCCGCTTTTTATGCTCCGCCACTTCAATGGCAGTCACATTTAGTTTATCATCTTCCACTGTCCCTGCAAGGCCGATAATACTTCTTGTCCCAATATCCAATACGAAGATCATATCATCTGGCTGATAGGTCACTTCGTTTTTCTTCATGTTCATAAATATTGCCTCCGATTTTTTGATTTTTGTCCTGGGTCCCTGATGCAATTCTTGTATTTATTCTACTACAAATGCAGGAAACCTGTAAATAGGCTGATCATGAAAAAAGAGCCTGCAGCGCCAGATCTTTCTTATCTGACGCCGCCGCTCCCATTGGCTGATTCTTCATTCAAAACTTGCAGTAATTCCGGCAACAGCTGTCTTAAGTCATCAATCACAGTCTCTTGTTTCGTCCGCTTCGCCCCCATGTCTGTTTCCTCTTCAATCTCATAAATCGTCTTGCGAAGCTGCAGCATCTCTTCATATAAGTATTCTCTTATCTTCTGCCAGACAACCAAATCCTGGGACAGCATCTGCTCTAATTGGCGTTCTGAAATCTGCGGTTCCCATTTTAAAATTTGACGCCGGGCAATTGCCTGCTGCCGAGGCCCCCAGGCCCACTCCAACAGCATATTCTCTAAATCGGAGGTCATCCTATTTTTGTCATTCATGTTTCAACCCTTTTTTCGTCACATAGCAGGAATCAGCTCACCTTCTATTATAAAGAAAAAAGGCGCAAATAAATACAGGTAATGTTTGGTAATCTAGTCTTCACAATAAGAGAGCAGCTCAATCTCCACATCATCATGAAAATCCGGCGGAACCACATCTAAGATACATGCGTATCTGCCATCGCGATCTCCAGACAGCTCTATGGAAATCGCCTCTCCTAAAAAAAACGTATCATCTTCCTCACTGATGGCTGCATCCAAATAATCCTTCGTATAAAAGTCAAGCTGCAAATCCTCATCCGTGCTGTAATCCACCAAAAGCAGCCTCTCATCTCTCCCGCACAGTTCTTCTAACTCACTAAACTCCATGTCCAGACAGGCAGGGTCCGACCAGATGTCATGGAGATAAACGCCATACAACCTTCCTTGGATATTACGTCCATCCCGGCCTTTTATTGTAAACTCCTTTGGTACATCGTAATGGCCGCAGCTGCATTTAAATACTTTTCCAACAAGAACCTCTTCCATAGGAGGGATTATCTCAGCGGTGATATTCAGGATGTCCGCTTTCCAATCAACAGAAAAAATCTGCGGCTCCATAACATATTCTGCAACTGCCAGCTCGTCCAAATCCTTTTCCAGCCACCAATCAGAAACAGCATTTTCCGCTAACGTTAAAAAGTGTTTCATTACCATAGCTGTTTCATAAAAAGGATCTTCACCAAGATAGTCCACGTCCAGATCTAAAACCTCATATGGAACTCCGTTGATTACAAATGCATCAATATCTGTAGCAGAGCTACTCTCTTCTGTCTCCAAATTTTCAATCAAAAACTGCCGGTTTGTCTGCTCCTCATCGTCCCAATCGTCCCATTCATCTTCATCCCACTCATCATCCGGCCATTCAGCAGCTTCGTGAAGAACCATTAGCTTTATTACCTTCTCCGGTTCACCATCTTCAAACTCTTCTATTTCCCGGAGGCCTAAAATCAGTGCCCGTTTATCCTGTATCTCTATTTCCCGATTAATCAAGACCTCCTGTCTGAAGGGGATCTGATCTTTCATCAATTCTTTTAACTTCATAAGTTACCACCTCTTCTCCGTTTCTTATTAATATAGTATAGCCTACCCAAGGCTAGAAAGAAACCCCTAATCTTTTTTACAATTTTTTTTAAATTTGCATGATAAATTGACGCGACAGCTGTTATCATATAAACTAGTAACGACAATTTACAGAGGGGGTGAGAGAAATGCTAAAGCTCTATAAAACCAAAAGCGGCGTCTTATCTGAGATTGAAACCTTTGAACCTGGGATCTGGGTAGATCTGGCGGACCCTTCTACAGCAGAAATCCAGTTAATCTCAGAAAGATATCGAATTGACGCTGATGATATGGTTGCTATTTTGGATGATGAGGAAACATCCCGAGTCGAACAAGAATCCGGTTATACCTTTATCCTGATTGATATTCCCAGCGAAGAGCTGCGGCATGGGCGCAGTGCCTATACAACGATCCCCTTGGGCGTATTTTTGACCGACGAAGCTATTATCACCATATGTGCAGAACAGAGTGACGTCTTTTCTACATTCGCAAAAAAGACAGCCAAGTCCTTTAGTACAAAAAAACAAATGCGCTTTGTCTATCAGCTGCTTTATGCCATATCAGTAGAATATCAGCGCCTGCTCCGCTATATTGACAAGAGCAGAAAAGATATTGAAAACCGTGCTATCAATAACAAGACAGAAGATACGGACTTGATTGACCTTCATGAGTTGGAGTCCAATCTGGTCTACTTTACAGCTTCTTTAAAGTCCAATATGTTAGTTATTGACCGGCTGGTGCGCTATGAGCGAATTCAAAAATATTCAGAAGACAAGGAATTGCTGGAAGATGTAGTCATTGAGATCAGACAGGCTTCCGAGATGACGGAAATTTATATTAACATTATTCACGGGTCCCGGGAATTGATTTCAAATGTGATTAATGATAAGCTGAATCGGGTCATGAAGCTGCTGACGTCCATTACACTGGTTATGGGTATTCCTACCATTATTTCCGGTCTTTATGGCATGAATGTTTCGGAGCGATGGATGCCCCTTTCTCATGTGCAGCATGGGTTTGGGCTTATCTGCGGCGGGATTGCTGTGATCTGCGTCCTGGTGCTCCTTATTATGAAAAAGCGCAAGCTGTTATAAGATACTGCTATCTTGCAGCAGTAAAAAATGCAAGATATAATAATCACGCATTACGATGGAAGAGAGGTAGCGATTATGAATTACAACGAGCTAGCGGAGCTTTTATTTCCGCAAATCACAAAGACGCCGGAGGATTATGAGGCCATTTATCCGCCTCGCAGCCTGCCGGAAGGTGCCAAAGTGACCAGGCTGGGGCCCAGCCCTACTGGTTTTATTCATCTGGGAAATCTTTATGGAGCCTTCGTAGATGAAAGACTGGCCCGCCAAAGTAACGGTATTTTCTATCTCCGTATTGAAGATACCGATGACAAACGCTATGTGGAGGGAGCTGTAGAAACCATTATTACAGCTCTGGATTTCTTTGGAATTGATTTTGATGAAGGGGCTGATATCAACGGTTCTCGAGGCGATTACGGACCTTATTATCAGAGCCAGCGGGGCGAAATTTATCAATGTTATGTAAAAGAACTGATTAAAAAGGGACAGGCCTACCCTTGCTTTTTAACAGAAGAGGAAATCGGACAGATCAGGCAAGAGCAGGAAGCTAACAAACAAAATCCTGGAATCTATGGGGATTATGCGGCTTGCAGGAACTTAAGCCTGGAAGAAATCGAGGAAAGCATAAAGGCAAACAAAAGTTATGTTATCCGCCTTAAATCAGGGGGCAATCCTGACCCGGAAAAAGCAAAGACCATTTCCATTGAGGACGGTATACGGGGAACCCTTTCCATGCCGGAAAATTATCAGGATGTGGTAATTCTAAAAGCCACCGGCATTCCAACCTACCATTTTGCTCACGCAGTAGATGACCATCTCATGCGTACCACCCATGTTGTACGCGGCGAAGAATGGATTTCTTCTCTTCCTATTCATGTGGAGCTCTTTGAAAAGCTGGGATTTGAAATGCCTGTTTTCTGCCACACGGCTCAGCTCATGAAGCTGGATAACGGAAACAAGCGAAAACTCTCCAAGCGAAAAGACCCGGAGCTTTCCTTGGACTATTACCGGCAGGAAGGATATCTGCCGGAGGCAGTGCGCGAATACCTTTTAACCATCCTTAACTCCAATTATGAGGAATGGCGTCAGGAAAATCCTGATGCAGATGCCGGTGATTTTCCATTCCAGGCAGAAAAAATGAGTAATTCCGGCGCTCTTTTTGATCTGGATAAGCTCAATGATGTATCAAAAGATGTGTTGGTAAAGCTGCCGGCCTCCAAACTGTGCGCTTTCATGAAAAGCTGGTCTGCAGAATTCAAACCTGAGATCCTGCCTCTAATGGAAGGGCATGAGGATTATATAGAGCGCATCCTTGATTTGGGAAGGGACGGAAAAAAGCCGAGAAAAGATCTGATTTATGGAAAGCAAATATTTGATTTTATCAGCTATTTCTTTGATGAATACTTTCAAATTCAGGATTCCTATCCGGAAAATGCAGCTGCAGATGCCCGTGAAATCCTTACACGGTATCTGGATACTTATTGCCATGCTGATGATCAGGGTCAGTGGTTTGATAAAATCCGTACAATTGCAGAAGAGCTCAACTATGCTGCCCGGCCAAAGGATTACAAAAAAAATCCGGATCAGTATAAAGGCCATGTAGGCGATGTGAGCACTGTAATCCGCATTGCAGTCATGGGCCGCAGCCAGTCTCCTGATGTATGGGAGATCCAGCAAATCCTTGGTGAGGAGCGTACAAAGGAAAGAATCCGCGCTCAAATCAAGTAGCCGGTATGACAACAGCAAAAAATGCAGGGGGCGCGGCCATATAGCTGCGCCCCCTTTCCTATGAACTATACTAGTTGTAGCAATTACAGAAGATAATCACTAACAGTAAGAAGAAGAATAATAAGCTAGTATCAATACCTTCTCCGTTGAGAAGTCCGCAGTTGTTACCCATTCATTTCACCTACTTTTCTAAATTTTTAATGTCTGTATAGAGTATGGTTTTTCATAGAAAAATGTTACTGTCCTCCTGAAAGAAATCTTCTAATATACGGCAGGTTCCTGCTCGCTGTAAGAACCTGCCACTGTAAAGCACTTTTTACAGCAATCATAGTGGTAAATTGCATTTGATAAAATCTCGTTCTCATAACCGCAAGTCTGATTGCCCTCCTCCAGCATATGCAGCAGCTTTCCCACTTCATTTTGTTCTTCCGGTACTGCCAGAACCTCGTGAATAGAGCTTGGTATAACGAAAAAGTTTCCTCCAATCCTGTCTGCCAGCAGATCAATAGCCTCCTGATACATCATCGTTGTAGCGGCATGTATTTTTTTGTTGTTTGTTATAACATAGAGTAAATCAGATAGCCTGAAAATCTAAGGCGGAAACATCCTCCCTGTATTGGCATAAGCCAGCTGTTCCAGTTCCTCTTGTTCCATTTCCAGTTCTTCTAAAATATGATAGTCCACAAGTACTGTGGCCATGCCCTCCGGCTGCCTGTTCATAATAATCCTATAGATAATTGATAAATCCATGATTTCCTTGTGAGGGATGGCCTCCAGCAGCTCCTGATTTCGCTGTGTATTGATTAAATTCATCACAATGGAGTCCTTTCTCCCCTTAAAGTCCAGATCAAACTGATCTGCTTTAAAGCTGCCTGTATAATGGAGAATCAATGCTGCAATCAAACGCAGTATTTCATCCAGGTCCTGTTCCCTCAAAAACTCTTCATACATGTCATCCAAATAAATATTTGGCATGGCTGCAATATTTTCCTTTTCTTCCGGCATTACAAGCAGTGTGTCCTTTTTTTCATTAATTTTTCGAATCGCAGTAACGGTTACTGTACAGCTTTGAAACACCGGCGGCAGAAAGTCTTTAATTCGTTCTGCCACCACCCTTTTAAAAATCTCATAATCCAGCATAATCGCCCTCCCTAATTGGAATTATTTTACAATTAGAGTATAGAACGATTTCCATAATTTGTCAATCAATATTTTACATTATTTTCCTTTTTTCTTGCTGATAAGATACAAATCAAGGTTGGCCAGGCCAATAAAAGAGGCGTCTGTAAGCACATAAATGCACACAGACGCCCTGGGAATAACATGGTGACGCTATGATTATCGCCAAGCGGTATTTGCTAAATGAAAAAAAAGCACTTTCCGCACACTTCCGGCGAAGGAATATGTTCATCAATGGATTTGCAATAAGACTGACATTTTTTACGGTCAATTCCCTTCTCTGAAATAGCCGCTGCAGGACAAGCCTTGATCATCTCTTGGCTGCACTGTACACCTTTTGCCTCCTGGCAGCAATATTGGCGCCGAATCTCCTGGTAAACAGCCTCCAGCTGGTCGGAGCTGAGGATTTCAAAAGGCTCTGCATACTGTCCATCTGTAATAATGGAACCAAACCTTCCGGCAAATCCATGTTCTGTGCAAAAACATCCGGCCGGTCCGAACTGCCCCATCCCTGCAGCATAGGCGGCCAGCTTATGGGACCAGACCTCCCTGCACAATTTTTCATCCCAATCAGTTGGGGTGTTTGTACAAGAAGACAATCTACCTACTGTATCCAGTGCATCGCGCACCACACCATTGAGTCGCATTGACAGCCACATGGAATCATTGAATGCATCCAGCCATTGAGAGGAAGGCGCGCTGCCGCCCCGGTTGCTCTCTGTGATTTCCGGAGCATAGGGCACAAAATGGACGACAACCGTATTTCCCGGCCGATAAATCCGTTTTGGGTGGTCACAGATAGTCCTTGAAAAATACATATCAAAGATTGGATTTCGCGAATCCGCATACCCTACAAGAGGTTAACCAAACCTGGTCTTTATATCCGGCCTTTCCTGAAATTCCTTTACTGCCTCCTCGATATCTTTCATAATCTTTGCTTTAATATCTACTCCAATATGCATAGTCCTTTTCCTTTCCGGGCGCAACAGCCCTATGGTTTTATCCGCTCTATTTTAAAAATGTTGATCACCCTGGCATCAGGGCAGCAAAAAAGACATTCATCTTCACTATCTTCACCCGGAACAGTCCCGCCATATCGTAAAATGTCGATATACGGGAAAGCAGTATGCAGCATCATAGGACACATTTTCCCCCGATCCTTGTCAAAGTCAAATTTATCACCGATCTGATGCCCATAATGGCACGGTCCTTTTTCTTTTTTGTCCACCATTGTTATGGTTATTTTGGGTCTTACTGCCAACACACTCACCTCACAATCTTATGTTTTACCGGAACACTTTCACTGTACTCTATTTTTGGTCCAATTAAAAGTGCCAATTTCGCCATGTTTTTTAGTACCAATCTGTCAGTGCCTGGACGATACAATGGGATGCGTCCTGAATTTCATCAAGGCTGATTCCTCCAAACCCAGCCATAACCAGGTTGCGGCTGGTTCCTAGAGCAAAATTTTGTTTCATGGGATAGAGTTTTACCCCCTTTTTCTCGTTTCTGACGATCATCTCTTCAGCGGTCAGGCTCTTTGACTCAAGAATTAAATGGAGTCCTGCTCCTTTCCCCCAAAGGCAAAAATCACTGCTCAAGCCATTTTCCAATTCATAGGAAAGGATATCATGCTTTCTTTTGTTGGCCAGTGTAATCCTTCGGATATGCCTGTCCCAGTTTCCCTCTTCCATAAAGATACAAAGTGTGCTCTGCAGCAGAGAGGAAACTGTATTGTGATACTGGCTGAACCACATATCATATTTGGTTTTCAACGCTGCCGGAAGTACCATATATGCCAGTCTCAGCGCTGGGGACAAGACTTTTGAAACACTTCCCAGGTAAATCACTCTTCCATATTGATCTAAGCCCTGCATAGCGGGGATGGCCTTTGCTGTATATCGAAAGACACTGTCATAATCGTCTTCAATGATGTAAAAATCTTCTTGCTGAGCCATGCGCAGCAGCTCCATTCTATTTTGAATCGGCATTACTGCACCCATTGGAAATTGGTGAGACGGCGTTACATAAACAGCTTGCGGTCTGACGATGCTCAGTACATCAAGGTTTATTCCCTCTGCTGTTACTTCTACAGGCACTGGCTTTACCCCGTGGTTTTCAAGAACAGCTCTGGCCCCCTCATACCCCGGCTCTTCAACAGCACAAAAACTAGGCCTGATCAATTGACATAAAAGGCTTATGAAAAACTGGGCGCCGCTTCCAATAATAATTTGATCCGGGCTGCACATTACCCCTCTGCTCCGCTCCAAATATTTTGCCAGATACCGCCTTAACTCCCAGTCTCCGCAATGGTCCCCATATGCAGTCAATTTTCTTTCAGCCAGACTGGAAACAGCTCGTTCCATGGTCCGTTTCCATTTTGTAAGGGGAAACTCTTCAATGCGGCAATTGCCATATTTCATATCATACCGATAAGACCGGCATTCCGGCCTCTCTCTGTGAAAATCAGGAAATTGTTCAAAATCAAATTGTTCCCTATCCAAAGCAAGGTCCACATAACGCACATAATAGCCGCTGCCCCTTCGGTTTTCTAAATACCCTTCCGAGCATAACTGCATGTATGCCTGTTCCACCGTATTACGGCTAACCCCCAGCTTTTCCGCCTGGGTCCTTGTAGCAGAAAGCCGGTGCCCTTCTGCCAGCTCTCCCTGAATAATCTCATTTCGGATATGTTCATAGATCTGCATATAAAGGGGCTTTTTCGCGCTTCTGTCCAGTATGATCACTTGGTTCCTCCTTTTCTGTTCATTTACTGCCTGGCAGTTTCTTATGCCCGGTGTTATAATATCATTATAAATATCATTTTCCCTGGATGCAATTTGATTTATGGAAAAGCTTTTGAATAAAACAGAAAGGACAGAATTTGATGAACAGAGATATGCAAAAAAAAGACCGCCAGGTATCAAAGGAACGGGCAGAGCGGATGCTGCTGGAATCTGCGGAAGGAACCTTGTCCATGAGCGGCGATGATGGTTATCCCTATGGGCTTCCAATGAATTACGTTTATGTCAATGGCGCTATTTATATACATACCGCTGATTCGGGCTACAAAATCGACGCGCTCCGCAGCAATCCAAAGGTTTGTTTTTCCGTTATTGCACATTCCCAAATCGCACCGGAACTTTTCACCACTCGCTATGAAAGCGTTGTAGCTACCGGGGATGCTGTCTTTATTGAAGATGAGACTGAAAAAAAGCAGGTTATGGAAGCTTTTGTAAAACGCTTTTCTCCCGGTCTTGAAGAAGGGGGTATGAAGTTTATTAAAGCTGCTTTGCATCGGACTGCGATTATAAAGATCAATATCCGGGAAATGAAGGGAAAGGCTTTTCGCTCCCCAGAAGCCAAATAGCAAAGGCGGGAATGCTAGCTAATCAGCCGCATCCCCGCCTTTTTTCATCTCATCAAATTACAAAGCCTTGTTCAAAGGCCCTTGTCTTCTCATACCTGCCAGCTGTTTAAATAATCCTCCTGGTCCTTCGACAGCCGGTCGATTTCAATGCCCCAGCATGCCAGTCTTCTTCTGGCAATCTTATCATCAATTTCACCGGAAACATCAATGACGCCCTGTTCCAGCTCCTTGTAATGGTCTTTGATATACATGGCGGAAAGGGCCTGGACAGCAAAACTCAAATCCATGATTTCCGCAGGATGTCCGTCTGCTGCTGCAATGTTCACCAGCTTGCCCTCAGCAATAACATTAATCCATTTGCCGCCCGGGAGCTGATAACCCATAATATTTTTTCGGGTTTCCTTTTTATCCGTAGCCGCAGCCTCCAATCCTTCCATGTCAATCTCCACATTAAAGTGGCCTGCATTAGCAAGGATAGCTCGATCTTTCATCTTTTTCATG
>CAUEYG010000028.1 GCA_959021945.1 uncultured Eubacteriales bacterium
TCGTCCAGCAGATTTTCCGCGAAATCGACCGCGACCCCACTGACGTGGAGCTGGCCACCGGATATGCCACACAAAAACCAGAGCAGCTGCTGGGCAGGATTTTGGAAAGCTGCAGTAGAGAGGGCGATCTTTGCGCCGATTTTTTCAGTGGGTCCGGGACCCTTGCAGCCACAGCGGAAAAGCTGGGCAGGCAGTGGATTGCCTGCGATATTGGAGGGCTTGCTACGGCTAGCTGTTTAAAACGGATGTCTGTAAAAAAAAGCACCTTTACCTTGCTCAGTGAAAAGGAAGATCAGCAGGGGGAGGAATTGAAGGTGAGCATTGAAACAGAACCCATGGAAGTTACAGACAAAAATCTTGTCACCGTTACACTGGAGGGTTATGATCCTGCGCTAAAAAACATACCTTTAGAAGGGGAAGATCGGGAGATCATTAAGAAATTCCGAAAAAAAGATCCCCTCCAGCTTTTAGAATATTGGAGCGTGGATTTTCATTATGATGGAAACGTTCACAATCCGGAATTTTCTTTTCCAAAAGAAAAAGATCGTATTGAGAAAAGGTGTAGACAGATCACCGGAAAGATTGAACAAATCAGTGTGAGAGCGGTAGATGTGTTTGGCAACAGCACAGTGCGAGTTTTTAAGGCAGGAGGATGAAAATGAAGGGCGGATTTGAGAAAGAAAAAGTAAAGAAAGGCCTTTTTGATCTGTTTTTTTTGCTGCTTGCCTGCAGCGTAGGGGCCTTTGCCACAGTGGGTGTCATGATTCCAAACGGACTGACCAGCGGAGGACTTACCGGCATTGTCCGTATTGTTCAAAACTATATACCGTTGGATTTTTCTCTCCTATATTACGGCGGTTCCATTGTAATCTTGGCAGTTGTAGCTGTTTTTCTCGGGCTTCGAGAGTTTCGGAAGATCTTGCTTTTTACCATTGTATATCCAGCAGTTTTATTTGTCTTTGAAAAGCTGAATTTTCAGCTGCTGGAAGAAAAAGACGTGCTCCTTGCCGCTGTTTTCTGCGGCGTCTTTTCCGGTATCAGTGTAGGTTTGGTCTTTTGGAGAGGCTACTCATTCAGCGGCACGGATGCCATTGCTAAGATACTGAGAAAAAAATTGTTCCCACAATATAGCCTCAGCAAAATTTTGCTGGCCATTGACGGCATTATTATTGTAATTGCAGCTTTAATCTTTGGGAGAAACATTGCTCTCTATGCCCTGATTACACAAGTAATCATCAGCAGAATGGTTGACATTGTAATCTATGGATTTGAAATGAAAATCGTCCGCCTGGATATTATTACAACCCAGGACCAGGCTATGAGCGCTTATATTATGGAGGATATCGGTAGGGGAGTCTCCAGCACAGAAATTACTGGAGGATATACAAAAAATCAGTATACGCAGCTCAGCGTGATGTGTTCGCCGAGAGAGAGTATACTGATAAAACGCAGGGCAGCTCAGCTGGATCAGCACGCCCTGATTACTGTTTTACCTGTGGAGACCGTTTGGGGAACAGGAGAAGGCTTTACTGATCTGGAAAAGGAGCAATAACCCTTATTGGGGAAAACACACGGTAATCCTTGTCCCCAGTTCCTGGCGGCTCAACACTTGAAAATAGCCGCCATGTTTATCTACAATCCATTTTGCAATAGAAAGGCCTAATCCGGTTCCTCCGTTTTCCCTGCCGCGAGCTGGGTCAGCCCGGAAAAAGCGCTCAAACATGTGAGGCATATCTTCCTCAGAAATGCCAATTCCTTCATCTTGAACCACAAAACAGTTGTGGCCCTTTTCGTTTTTTTTCACCTGCAGAACAATATCGTAACCTTTCGGTGTGTATTTTGCTGCGTTGTCTACTAGAATACGTGCAGCCTGTTTGATCATGGAGCTGTCCCCGGTCATCTTGATATCATCAGCCCCTTTTAACTGATAATGATGTTCTTGATCAATCATAACCGATTCATCAAAGACTTCCTTTATGATCTCTGTAAGAGAAAAGGGTTCCATACTAAGCTTCGTTCTGCCGCTGTCGCCTCTGGCCAGGAAGAGCAGCTGTTCTACCAGTTTTTTCATATGGTCTGACTCGCTTTTAATTGCAGCAATGGATTCTTCCAAAATTTTTTCATCCTCTTTGCCCCAGCGGTCCAGCATATTGGCATAACCCTGTATAACTGCAATAGGCGTTCGCAATTCATGTGAGGCGTCAGAGACAAAGCGGGCCTGCTGCTGGTAAGACTGCCGCATACGGTCCAGCAAACTGTTGACTGCCTGTTCCAGCCCTTCCAGCTCTGCATCTCCTGTTTGCAGTCTGGCGTCAGGGCCTGTAGGGCTGATCTGACTGATGGCGTCTTCTAAATGATGAAACCTTTCCTCATCAAAAGAGGCGGCATCTGTAAGATCTTTGGCCATCTGTGAAATTTCATAAAGAGGAGCCAGCTGTTTTCGGGCTTTGCGGGAACCGGTTAAAATCTCAGACAAAAGAATCAGAAGCTGCAGCAGCAGTAAAAAGAGGATACAGCGCCAGGTAAACAAAAGGAATTTCCCTGCGTATATTGAAGTCTCTTTTCCATCAGCCTGGTGAACATACTGTGTGCGGGCCAGAGTATCACGAAAGGGCGGATTTTTTAGAAAGCCAGTGCTTCCATCAGAAATCCCTGCTGATTTTGGGATTTTATCCTCTGTTATCCTTTCAAAATGGCGGGGTGTACTGAGCTGAAACTCCTGGCCCTTTGCTGTCTCTTGAAAATAGCACCAGCCGCTTACAGCCATAATAGCAACTAAAAGATCAAAGAACAAAAAGGCTGAGAAAAGTCCTGCTACCCAGGTTCGATTCATGTTTCTGGATATGGAGCGCATTTTTTTTGTTTGATTCATTGCTCTATTCCTTTATCACATAACCGATGCCTCTGACTGTATGAATGACTTTTTCTCCAAAGGCATCGTCTATTTTATTTCTTAAATAATACACATATACATCTACAACATTGGTTTCTCCCATGTAATCGTATCCCCAGACCCGTGTCAAAAGGCTGTCCCGGCTCATAACAATTGATTTGTTTTCCAAAAGGGTTTGGAGCAGTAAAAATTCCTTGTTTGTAAGATCAATGGAGCAGTCACCGTAAAAAACAGTATGGCGGGCCGGATCCAAGCAAAGCTTTCCACAGGTAAGCAGCCGGCTTTGCGGCAGGGCCTGATCAGCTTCAATTTGACTTGCTTTTTTCAAGGCCACTCGGATGCGGGCCAATAGCTCTTCAATGGCAAAGGGTTTTGTAATATAATCATCAGCTCCCATGTCCAGCCCCGACACTTTATCCATAACCGCATCTCTTGCAGTCAGCATAATAACCGGCATTTGGCTGGTCTTACGAAGGCGGCGCAACACTTCCAGTCCCGAAAGGCCGGGAAGCATGATATCCAAAAGGCAGAGATCATACTCCCCGCTTTCCGCCATTTCCAGACCTGTGCGCCCGTCAGCTGCTTTTCCTACTTCATATCCTTCATGTACCAGCTCTAACTCTGTAAATCTGGCAATTTTTTCTTCATCCTCAATGAGCAGAATTTTTACTGACATGGTACTCCTCCCTGTTTGTTACTTATCGTCTTTGTTCATTTCATTCTTAAAGTGATTGACTGCTTCTGTGGCCTGGTCCATGGTTTTGTTGATCTTTTCCTTTCCCAGCTCCGCTCCTTTAAAATTATAGCTAAAATCAAAGAAGAGACTGACCACCATAATCGGAATTACCACCCAGAAGAAGCAGAGCAAAAGGATGATAAAAGCGATTACCGGGAGATCCATCAGAGCCTGCCCATGCTGTTTGATGACTAGGCTGTTTTCGCAGCCCTTTTGGACCAGATACTTGATGGCTTTCCCCATCTTTTTAAAAAAGTGATCCTGGGATTTTTCGTTCTGGCTGTCTTCCTTTTCACAAAGGGTCAAGGCCTGGACCGGCTGGTCTTCCTGTGCGGTATCGGAAGTGTAAGAAGCTGTAGAGTCTTTGACCTTACCTTGCCCCTCCAGCAATACCAGAGCATCTAACATATCCCAATCACAATCTTCCAGGGCCTTTTTTGCTTCCTCATAACTTACATTGGCCCGCTGTCTTAATTTTTCAACTTTCTCTAAATGATCCATTTTCATACCTCCGTTATTTTTCATTTCCTGTTTATGGCTTTATGATACAAAACCATTCTTAAACTGGAATTTAAGAAAAATTAGAAATTCATTAGAAAGCAGTGGGAAAATTTTAATACTCTGCTACAGACTTTTTAAAAATCCCATAATGTCCTCTTCTGTGGTTCCCCAGGAAGTTACCAGGCGGATGACAGAGGCGCGGTCGCCGGCAGTATCCCAGGGTTCAAAGGATACGGTTTCTTCCAAATGCTGAACCAACATATTGGGAAAAATGGGGAAAAGCTGGTTCGTAGGGGAATCTGTGAAAAATTCATATCCGCCGCCTGTAATCCCATTTTTTAAAAGCTGAGCCATGTTATTTGCATGGCGGGCCAGATCAAAATACAGCCCATCCTTAAACAGCTCTGCAAACTGTATACCAAAGAATCTGCCCTTTGCCAGCATGCCTCCTCGCTGCTTGATATGAAAACGAAAATCTTCCTTTAATGCGTCTCTCATGATGACAAGGGCCTCTCCAAACATTGCGCCATTTTTCGTCCCTCCAATGTAAAAGGCGTCCGTAAGGGCCGCCATATCCGGCAAGGTCAGATCATTTTCCTCTGAGGTAAGGGCGCAGCCCAATCTTGCGCCGTCTGCATACAGGTATAGGTTATATTGATCGCAAACCTTCCGCAATGCTTGCAAATCTTCTTTTTTATAGATGGCGCCTGTTTCTGTTGTATTGGAAAGATAAACCATCTTTGGTTTTACCATATGCTCCCCCTGATGATGGAGTACAGCAGATTCGACCTGGGCTGCGGAAATCTTTCCATTGGCAGCGGGCAGGTGAATCACTTTGTGTCCGGCAGCCTCAATGGCTCCGGTTTCATGAACACAGATATGGCCGCTGTCAGCAGCTATGACAGCATGGTGAGGGCGTAAAAAAGCCGCAGCAGCTGTTAAATTTGTTTGGGTGCCGCCCATGAGAAAATGGATATCCGCCTCTGGGGCATCGAGCAAGTTTCTCAATAAGTCTTTTGCCTCCTCACAAAAAGGGTCCAGACTATAGCCGGCAGTATGTATCATATTCGTATCGGCAAGAGCCTTCAAAATCCGGGGATGGGCCCCCAGACTGTAATCATTTCGTAAAAAAATCATCATAATCCTCTTTCTTATTTTGGTTTTGTTTTTATTATATAATAAAGTATGACAAAAAAACAGGCATTTTATTTCCAAATAAAACTAGTTGACATTTCAGAATTTTACGAGTATAGTATACTTATAAATACAACGGCGTGTTTATAAGTGAGCAACGAAGCTTAAACAATTTTATCTTGTTTAAGTTTTTTTTCTGTAATGCTAGAGAGTGTGTAAGAATGACGAAAACAGTAATAATAGCAGATGATGAAGCTATCACTAGGCTGGATATAAAAGAAAGGCTTGAAATCTTTGGATATGAGGTGGTCGGTGAAGCAGCGGATGGCTTTGACGCAATTGAGCTTTGCCGTAAAAAGAAACCGGATGTTGTCATATTAGACGTGAAGATGCCCATGATGGATGGGCTTAGTGCAGCTAGAATGATCAAAAAAGAGTCTCTGTCCAACTGTATTATTATGCTTACTGCTTACAGCGACCACGACTTTGTAGAAAAGGCAGGCGAGTCAGGAGCAATGGGATATCTGGTAAAACCTATTACAGATAACTCACTGATGCCTACAATCCAAGTAGCTCTTAAACGAAGTCAGGAAATCTGTCAGCTGCAGCAGGAAAATAGAGAAAAAGACAGACAGCTAAGAAACCGCATGCTGATTGACCGAGCTAAGGGGCTTATTATGAGTGAAAAAAAGGTTAGTGAAGAGGAAGCATATCAATATATACGAAAAATCAGTATGGATAAGAGAAAATCCATGGCTGTGGTGGCAGAGATGATTATTATGGGCCACCAATCCATGATAGGAAAATAAAAAAAGAATATGGACACACGGGGTAGTGTGGGGAAGAAGCAACGGAGCTATTTTAATCGCGAGGTCATGATTAAAATAGCTCTTTTTTTACTCCTTCTAAACTTATACGAATGAAAGGAACGATTATGTTAAGAAAGATCTGTCAACAGTATACAAGCCTAACAAATGAGGACATTCAACAGCTGGAAGAAATGGAAAAACAGATTTCCTATTTTTCTGCAATTTCTAATGCGGATATTTTCATTGATTGTTTTTTAGATAATGAAGAAAAGGGAATTGTAGTGGCTCATGCTATGCCTGAAACAGGTTCCCAGTATAGAGGAAATATTACAGGGCAATTTGTACTGCATGAAAATGAACCCATTGTGTTTTTAACCAAAAAGATGGATGTTTCCATTCGTGATGAAAAGGCAATTACGCAGGAAAACCAGTATGTATTGCAAAGAACTGTTCCTATTAAAAATCCATGCGGACAGATTATTGGTATTTTAATTCAGGAAAATAACATAACAAATAGTGTAAACACGAACCGTAAGTTAGAAGAGATGGAAAAGGAAACGGAGAGACTGGCAGATCGCCTGCAGCATGCAGAACAAGAGAGGGGAGCTCTGAAACAGAGGGGCAGCAGTTCCCCCATGGAGGAAGAAAATCAGATTATGCTTAAAGAAATGCATCATCGGATTAAAAACAACTTACAGCTGATATCCAGCATTTTGAGCATGCAGGAGCGAAGAAGCCAATGTAAAGAAACGAAAAGCGTTTTGAAAGATGATATTGGAAGAATTAATAGCATTGCATGGGTACACGAAGCCCTTTTAAATGAAGGAGGAAGAGAAATTCCTCTCAATACCCTAGCAGAAAAATTGGTTTTATATCTGAGGGACTGGACGGAAAGTATGGGGAAACACATTGAAATACGGTTGGAGGGCGATCATATTGTGGTTGATTCTGAAAAGGCAGCATCTATTATGTTAATCCTTAACGAACTGGTAACCAATGCTCTGCGCCACGGGTTTCCGTTTCCACGGCAGGGAACCGTCATTATTCAATTTATATATGGAAGAGTGTATTCTACCATTGTGGTGACTGATAATGGAATTGGGTTTGAAAAGGCAAAAATATCTCCAAATTCTTTGGGCTTAACATTAATGAAAAAAATAGCAGGGGATAAACTGGACAGCAGTTTGGAAATTCGCAGCGGCGAATATGGAACAACCGCAAGCTTTGATTTCAAATGATCCTAGTCAAGGAAAGGAGGGGAGATAAAGGAAGGGGTATGGTAAGACGCGATTTTTAAAACTTATTGGTTACACAAGCAGAAAGGAGTTGATTTTTATGGATATCGTATTAGCTGCGGCAGTCTGTCTGGCTATCATTGGAGCAGGAGAAATTGTATCATACATAACGAAGGCGTTTATACCCTCTATGTCAGCGGCGTTACTGCTGTATCTAATCCTCACATGGCTGGGCATGTCCAAGGATTTTCCGGAGGTTTCGGGTTTTGGATATCTGGGAGAGCTATCCATGCTCTTTCTAATCGTTCATTTGGGAACCACTGTTCCGCCGGGAGATTATATTAAACAAATCAAAAGCGTGATTGTGGCAGCAGCATCTCTGGCAGGCGGACTGATTGCTGTTGTAGGAATCGGAGGACTGTTTTTTGGTTTTGATGTAATGCTGGCAGGTGCTGGGGCAGCCTGCGGCGGAGGAGCCATTGCCGGTATTCTGGCTATCCAAAAACTAACAGAGTTAAACCTGGCCGCACTGATCGGTATACCGGCAATTATCGTTGGTGTGGTAGATTTATATGGACAACCGATCGCATCATTTTTGCTTAAAAAGTTTGCAAAAAAACTTAACAGTACAGACGCTTATCTTTTGGCAAAAGCAGCAAAAAAGCATCAGCCTGAACCAAGGCTGACGAAACTTGGGGTCCCCTTTGGGTCTGAAGATAATCCTAGCAATAAAATCACTGCATGGATTCCCAAGAAACTGGAAGAAGATGGATTTGTACTATTTGAACTTGCAGCTCTTGCAGCGCTGGCCTACTTTTTACAAGAGATGACTGGAATCAGCAACTGTATTTTTGCTTTTTTCCTGGGAGTAATCGGATGTGCTACAGGTATACTGCGGATGAATCTTTTAGACCGCTCTCACTCATATGGAATTGTAATTTGTATTTTTATTGCCTGGCTGTTTCAATCCATCAATGAAATTACACCTCAAGCACTGTTAGCCTCCTTGGGGCCATCTATTGCCATTCTTGTTTTAGCTACCATTGGTCTGGCAGGCGGGGGAGGGCTCGTAGGAAAGCTACTGGGTTATGATTTCTGGCTGTCAGCAGCGTGCGGAATGGGGCTGATGTTTCTTATGCCGGGCGTCATGGTTGTTACTACAGAAGTAGCGAAAAGAAGTTCCAGAGATGGAGAGGAAGAAAAGTTTATGCTTGACTCTATGGCGCCATCTATGTACATTGTTGCCAATGCCGGATACATTATGGGCGTCGCTATTACCGTATCTTGTTTGCTGTCATTATTAGTATATTTTTAAAACGAAAAAAGGAGAAGAAGAATGGGTAGATATTTAAATGTTGGAATGATACAGAGTGGTGACACAGCTATGGATTTTGAAACTTGTCTGGCAAGAATAAGAAAAGATGTAGCTGAGCTGATGGCTGGAATGAATGTTCCGGAATTAATCGTTGGTGTAGAGATGGCAATTGGCCGCTATTGGGAGGGGGACGAAAGTCAGATGGGAGGCGACCCTATTCCGGGAAAAGTGACAGATGAACTTTCCTCCATTGCAAAAGAATATGGGATTTACCTTATGCCTGGGAGCATGATTGAAGCGGCAGTAGAAAATGGGGAGAAGAAGATTTATAACTCAATTCCCATTTTTGGTCCGGATGGTGAGTTGATGGACGTATATCGGAAAATGTGTCCCTATTACCCAGTGGAAGGGGATTTTTCCAGGGGGCAGCGTTATGTAACCTTTGATATCAAAGAAAAGGATATCAAAATTGGCGTCCTCAACTGTCATGACTGGTGTTTCCCGGAGATCTCACGAAATCTGACGCTTATGGGAGCAGAAATTTTGATTAAACCGGCTATTGATCCAGAGGGATTATATCAGGCTTGCAAAGCAATTCCATCTGCCAGAGCCTTTGAAAATCAAGCGTATTTTATTTCTCTGAATTTGGCCGGTGAATGGCTGGGAAGTTATGCATATGGACATTCTATGGTAGCAGGACCGGATGGAACAATCCTTTATGAAGCAGGAAACCGGCCAGTGTCTTTGACCATGACTTTGGATTTGGATAAAGTGGAAGATGCCAGAAGATATGGAACCAACTATACAGATCAGTTGCTGCGACAGCTTAAAGTATTCAATCCTCCTATGCCTTATGCAGGCCACATGGCAGATGCCCCGATTTATAAAACACGTCCTGAGCCGGACTTAACAATGGAAAGTCGAGCGGAGATGTTAAAAAAAGAAGGGATTATGAATATCAGAAAATAAGTTTTAGCCAAGAGCTGGGTGCCCTCT
>CAUEYG010000029.1 GCA_959021945.1 uncultured Eubacteriales bacterium
GGCCGTTTTTGCGTTCGTAATTGGTCAGCTCCAGCAAAGGAGTGCCGCCGATCATGTGGTTTCCATCAGCATATCCCTGATTGCAGGGACATCATGAAAAGGCTGCAGCTCTGAAATGATTTTCTTTGCCATTTCAGAGCCTGCCTGTTCTTTTAATTTTTCTATGATCTTGTTATATTCTAAAACATGGATCGCTTTTGTTCTCATTTGTTTCCTTTATTCTGCATTTCTCTTCAAGGTCTCCAGTTCTTTTTTCAATTGGAGATTTTCCATCTGAAGGTCAAAGAAACTGTTTTCAAGCTCTTTACATTTTGCTTCCGCTTCATCAACGTCTGCCCTGCACTGCTGCCGTATTTTCTCCGCATCCTCTTCCTTTTTCTGAAGGATGGCCTGAATTTCACGGTCCCTTGCTGAAATTTCCCGTCTCAAATCCTCGCTCAGCTGGGCCACATCTTGGGTTTCTTCTTTATATTGGATCAAGTTTTTCTTTGCCTCATCCCAGAGCTGTACATAATGCTGAGCATCTTTTTCCAGCTGTACATTGAGCTTTTTCAGTTCTTCTACTTCATCTTTGCTATCAAAACTTTCATCAGCAATATTAACTGCTGATAACACTGCCAGATCAGCAGTGGAGCAAGAGGCGGCCGCACTGGCGATCTGGTGCATCCGGTTATCTACATAGGCGGCAACCTTTACGATTTGCTCTCTGTTTTTTCCTCCGGATATCACATATTCCTGTCCATAGATTTTTACACTTACTTTGTTGCTATCCACAGCATACCTCCCCTTACACATCTCTTAAAACTGCATTGACTTTTTCCTGTAACGCCTCTAAAACTTTTTGGTGAACTCCTGCTACTTCTTCATCTGTGAGAGTCTTATTTTTATCTCTGTAGGTCAATGTGAAGGCTGCACTTTTCTTTCCTTCTGCAACTTGTTTGCCTCTATAAACATCAAATAGCTGCACCTTTTCAAGAATAGAGTCTCCCTGTTCTTTGATGATGCGTTCCATTTCTCCTACCGGAACAGCTTCATCCACCAAAAGCGCAATATCTCTCGATGTGGCCGGATATTTTGGAAGCGGAGTATATGCTTTTTCCGTATTGGCATGGCGAATGATCGCATCAAAGAAGATTTCACAGCAGTAAGCTCTGGTGCCGATTTTAAATTTATCCGCTACATCCGGGTAAACCTCTCCCATGATCCCCAGCTCTTCCTCTCCTGCGACGATCCTCGCACAGCGCCCAGGATGATAGACGCCATAGTCGCTTTCAGCAACATAGGAGACGTTCTGTATTCCCAAAATGCGGAGCATTTCCTGAACAATTCCTTTTAAGGTAAAAAAGTCAACATCTTTTCCATAAAGACCTATAGACAGGCCTGTCTGTTCATCCGGCAGGTCATCCGGATTCATAAAGTTGGTTGTAAAGGTGCTGCCCAGTTCAAAGGCCATGGCTTTCTCAATATTTCTGGAATAGTTACGGCCTAAAACTTCCAGCATATTTGGTGTGAGAATGGTCCGCATAACGGAATTTTCCTCACCCAGGGGATTCATAATCTTTACAAAATCTCTTTCCCAGGAATCCTCATCAATTCTCACATCATCTACGCCTGTGGGGCTGACAAAGGAGTAAGTCTGAATTTCATTAAGGCCCAAAGCGCACAGCGTGTCCCTTGCAAGATCAACCAATGTTCGCTCTCTTGATTTTCCCGATTCTGAGTTGCCTTTTGGAAGGGTCACAGGAAGCTTGTCATAACCGTACATCCTTGCAACTTCTTCAATAAAGTCTACTTCTGCAAGCATATCCTGTCTTACCGCAGGCGGAGTCACTTTTAGAATACCTTCCTTTTCCTCTACCTGCATTTCCAGGCTTTCAAAGATATCCGTCATTTCCTTTGCAGAAAGTTTAACCCCCAATACTTGATTTATCCGTTCAACACGAACATCAATGGCTTTGGCTTTAAATTCTTTTGGATAAACGTCAACCGTGCCGGAGGCTACTTTCCCGCATCCCAGGATTTCAATCAGCCTGCAGACACGGTCTGCGGCAGCCTGGCAAAGGTTAGGGTCAATGCCCTTTTCAAATCTGGAAGAGGCTTCTGTCCGCAGGCCTAACTTTTTTGATGTGGCTCTGACACTATCGCCGTTAAAGTTAGCTGACTCCACAAGAATCGTTGTTGTATCAGATTCAATCTCTGAGTTAAGTCCCCCCATAACACCGGCAATAGCAACGCCTCGCTTGCCGTCTTTAATAAGGAGCATATCTTCTGTCAAAGTGCGCTCTGTATCATCGAGAGTTGTAAAAGTTTCTCCCTTCTGCGCCCGCTCTACAATAATTTTTTGATCTGCAATCTGGCGGATATCAAAAGCATGGATTGGCTGACCATATTCCAGCATAACAAAGTTAGTAATATCTACAATATTATTAATAGGCCGCATACCTGCGTACATGAGCCGCTTTTGCAGCCACCATGGAGACTGTGCAATCTTTACATCCGTAACAATTCTTGCCGCATATCTCCTACATAGTTCCGGCTCTTTAATCTCTACTTGAATGAAATCCCGGGCTTTTTCCTCAGTCTCAGAAACACAGGCAGTGTCTGGATACTTTAAGGTTTCTCCAAAGGTAGCCGCTGCTTCTCTGGCCATTCCAATCATAGATAGACAGTCCGGCCGGTTCGGTGTAATTTCAAAATCAACTACAGCCTGCTTTAGCCCTAAGGCTTCAGCAAAATCCTGCCCAAGAGGGTACTCTTCTTCTAAAATCCAGATGCCATCCTTGTGAGCAACCGGCACTACTTTGTCATCAAATCCCAGTTCACCAGCAGAGCACAGCATCCCAAAGGATTCCACTCCTCTCAACTTGCCCTTAGTAATCTTTGTGCCGCCTTCCTTTTTTTCCTGACCATGGACCGGTCCCGGAATGCGGCTGTTATGAAGCGCCACAGGTACATATGCTCCTTCAAATACATTAGGAGCTCCTGTCACAATCTGCACAGGCTGGTCTTTTCCCACATTAATCATGCACACTACCAGCTTGTCAGCATCCGGGTGTTTTTCGATCTTTTCAATCTTACCTACCACTACGTTTTCCATGTCTTCACAAAAATACTGGCAGGTTTCCAGATTGGACCCGGACATGATCATTTTGTCGCAGAATTCCTTTGTATCCACGTTGATATCTGTATAATCTTTTAGCCACTCGATTGGAACTAACATCTACGGCACCTCCTATTTGAACTGGTTGATGAAACGCATATCGTTTTCGTAGAAAAGACGGATATCATCAACTCCATATTTTAGCATTGCAATTCGTTCGACTCCCATACCAAAGGCGAATCCTGTATATTTTTCCGTATCAATTCCGCCCACAGCCAGTACGTTAGGATGGACCATTCCGCATCCTAAGATCTCAATCCATCCGCTGCCCTTGCAAATACGGCATCCTTTTCCGCCGCACTTAAAACAGGACACATCCATTTCTGCACTTGGTTCTGTAAATGGGAAATGGTGAGGTCTGAACTTGGTCTTTGTGGATGAGCCAAAGAGCTGCTTTGCCATACTGTCCAGCGTACCTTTCAAATCAGCCATTGTAATGCCTTCGTCAACAATGAGCCCTTCTACCTGATGAAACATAGGGGAGTGAGTTGCATCAGGGGTATCACATCTAAAGCATCTGCCGGGAGCGATGACCTTAATAGGCGGTTCCTGGTCCACCAGAGTTCTGATTTGCACAGATGAGGTATGCGGCCTTAAAACAGTATCTTTTGCAATATAAAAGGTATCTGTCATATCCCGTGATGGATGATTAGGAGGGGAATTTAATGCGTCAAAAGCATTGAATACACTTTCCACCTGAGGCCCCTCTGCAATAGAATATCCCATGGACATAAAAATCTGAGATATCTCTTCTATTGTAATGGTAATGGGATGTTTCACGCCCAGGCTCATATCTGTCCCCGGCTCTGTAACATCAATTTTTTCCAGTTTAAACTGCGCTTCTTTTGCTGCTGCCTTTACCTGGGCCAGTTTGTTTTCAAGCAGAGATTCAATTTGATTTCTCACCTGGTTTGCTGCCTGTCCCAGTTCTTTCTTTTCTTCGGGAGACAGTTTTCCCATCCCTCTCAGAATCTGGGTGAGCTGCCCCTTTTTACCCAGCACCTTTACTCTGACTTCGTCCGTTTCAGCCAAAGTCTGCGCTTTTTCTAACTGTTCTTTTGCCTCCTGCAAAATATGATTCAATTGAGTTTGCATATATTCTTACCTCTCCAAATTATAGTCTATTTTCGAACGGATTCATACATGAGTATGCCTGCCGCTACAGAAGCATTGAGGGAATCAATCTTTCCTTCCATGGGAATCTTGATCACTTTATGTGCCAACCTCATCAGTTCCGATGAAATTCCGTTGCCTTCATTTCCAATGATCAGGCCAATATCCCGTTTCATCTCTACTTCATAATAAAAGAGATCCGTGTCAAATCCGGTTGCAAAAACCGTCTTCCCTGCCTCTTCCAAAAGGGACACTGCCTGCTGCGGAGTTTCTGCAGGAAAAACGGGCATCCGAAAGAGGGAGCCTGCCGCTGCTCGAACAATTTTGGGAGAGTACAGATCCGCTGTTCCCTTAATTGTCATCACGCCGCTGTACCCGGCGGCATCGGCAGTGCGTATGATGGTTCCTATATTTCCCGGGTCCTGCAGTCGATCTAAAAGGACTGCATTGCCCGATTTTTTTTCCAATCTCTTTAGAAAATCTTCTTTTGTGATCCGCTGTTTTTCTACAATGGCTATAATTCCCTGACTAGTGGCAGTCTGCGCCAATTTGTTAAAAAGCGGTCTATCTATGGTAGCAATCTGACAGGGGAAGTCATGGGAAAGATGATAATCCTCAACTGCAAGAACAGCCTTAATGGTTTGTCCTGACTGTATGGCATCATAGATCAATTTTTCGCCCTCCACTAAATATTGCCCTAGGGAATCCCTATATTTTCTGGAAGCCAGCTTTACGCACAAGCGGTATGTTTGATTTTCTTTTGATGTAATTTTTTTCATATTCTTTGACAAAGAAAAGCCGGTCAATCACCGGCTCTTCTCTTATGTATAGCTTTATTTCTACTTTGATGATAAGAAGGTCGGAATTTTGAAGGCGTCATCTGTCAGGCTGCCGCTTTCGCTGTCATCCCGATCTTCCAAAATGGAGTCTACGATATGACTGTCCTGTTCCTGCTGCTTTTCATCAGTAACCGGAAGTACGGAGTCGCCTAAAATCTCTGCGCTTGGTCTGCTCTCAAATCCGGTGGCAATTACAGTAATAAAGATTTCATCTTTAATGTCTTCCTTGATCGCCGCTCCAAAGATAATGATCGCGTTGCTGTCAGCCGCCTTTTCAATTTCACTGGCTGCTTCATTGGCTTCCAGCATACCAAGGTCATATCCTCCGGTAACATTGATCAGTACTGCTTTAGCGCCATCGATGCTTGTTTCAAGGAGAGGACTCTCAATGGCATCTTTGACAGCATCTGCAACCCTGTTTTCTCCGGAACCGCGGCCTACGCCCATATGAGCTACGCCTCTGTCCTTCATAACAGTCGTTACGTCAGCGAAATCCAAGTTGATCAAAGCATCGTCAATAATCAGCTCTGATATTCCCTGAATACCCTGCTTCAGCACTTCGTCAGCCATATCAAAAGCTTCTAAAAGAGAAGTATTTTCTTCCACAGTCTCCAGCAGCTTGTCGTTTGGAACAATAACCAGGGAGTCAACATATTTCTTCAAAAATTTGATTCCCAGTTCCGCATGCTCACTTCGCTTTTTGCCTTCAAAGGTGAAAGGTCTTGTTACAACACCTACTGTCAGGATTCCCATATCTTTGGCAACTTTGGCCACAATAGGCGCCGCTCCGGTCCCTGTGCCTCCGCCCATTCCTGCAGTGATGAACACCATATCGGCTCCGGTTATAAACTTAGACAGATCCTCCAGATTTTCCTCAGCAGATTTTTGCCCAATTTCAGGGTTGCCTCCTGCTCCTAAACCTTTTGTCAGCTTTTCACCGATCTGCAGCTTTGTTTCTGCCTTACAACGGGCCAAAGCCTGCTTGTCCGTATTTATGGCAATATAGGCCACACCCTGCAGCCCGGCATCTATCATTCTATTAACTGCGTTACATCCGCCGCCGCCGACACCAACAACTTTTATCTTTGCCGGAGTCGACTCGTTCATCTCAAATTGTAACATCAGAAAGTACCTCCCCTATAATTTTTTATACAACTTACGTTTCATTATAGCATAAAGAAACGCCCTGTGCACCTGTTTTTCCAATTAAAATACCACTTTTTTAGCGTGAAAAAACTGCATTATTTTATTTTTTTACTAAAGGAATAATATTGATCATCCCCTACATTGACAATTCCTTTTTTTATTTTCTTTTTATAAAGATCATAAATTACAGCCTTTAAGTTTCCCTCTTCCAGCCCTATGATCAAATTACTGGTTTTTCCGCTGCACAGCAGGTTATCTGTAACATAGAGTTTAACCAGTACTTTCGATACATCAATGGTCTTAAAATATAAGTCTGCAGCCTCTATTTTCTGCAACAGCTTCATGGCTGTCTTGTAAGCGGTTTCTTCTTTTACCTTAACTGCTTCATTTTCTGCAGCTTCTGTTACAGTAACGCCTATGAGGAGAGGAACCTGAGGCGCTTTGTCGGCAATTCGCAAAACAACGCCTTCTGAATCAATGACAATATATTGCTTGTCCCTCTGGAGGACAGCAGTCTCCTGACGCTCTGTTACTTGTATTTCTACAGTAGACGGCAGCTTTCTTTTGATCTCAGCTGTTTTAATATAGGAATTTTCCTGTAATTTTTCCTCACAGTCGCCGGCCTTAAATTCAAAAAGGTTTGTCCCTTTTTTTAACCCTGACAAGTCCTCAACCTGCTGCGATGTCAAATGAACAGTCTTAGAGACTTCTATTTTTTTAACAGCGAAAAAATCGGAATGAAGAAAATAATAAATGCCAATACACAAAAGTAAGAGAATGAAAAATTTCAGTAAATACCTCTTTTTCTTTCTCTTTTTCTTTTTCCTGGGACTCTGCTCTTGTGACGTCCCGGAAGGGGCATATTCCTCCGCCCCTTCCCTCTCATTACGGATTTCTTGATTGTAGGAACCTTCCCGGTATTCTGCTCTTTTATCTGGTTCGTGTTGTTTTTCTTTCATCCCATACTCTTTCATTGGCTTTTGCTGATGGCCCCGCCTAATTTTTTTAGTTCCCCATGAAAGTTACAGTAGCCCCGCTCAATAAAACCGATATTATCTACAATCGTCTCTCCCTGAGCCATAAGCCCTGCAAGGACTAAAGCAGCGCCGCCTCTTAAATCTTCCGCAGCCACATGAGCTCCCTGGAGAAACTCTGTTCCTTCTATTATAGCGGTTCTTTGAAAAATTTCAATATCTGCTCCCATTTTTATAAGCTGCCTGGTATATTTAAACCTATTTTCAAAAATACGTTCTTCAACCCTTGTTTCTCCTACAGCGCCGGTCATAATAGCGGAGAACTGGGGCTGTAAATCCGTAGGGAATCCCGGATACGGAGCAGTCTGCAGCTTTCCTACAGAAAAAAGACGCGGAGGACCCTGCAGGAAGATTTCCATTTCCTGTTTCTTTATTTTACACCCGGCATACCGAAGATATTTCAGTAAATTTTTTATGATCTCCGGTTCAATCCCCTTCAGCAGCAGCTTCCCTCCTGTAGAGGCAGCAGCCATTAAAAAGGTCCCTGCTTCAATTCGATCTCCTAATATGCGATGGTAAGCGCCGTGGAGAGGCAGTCCTCCCTTAATCACGATCTTTGAGGTTCCGGCCCCTTTTATTTGCGCTCCGCAGCCATTGAGATAAGTTTGCAGATCAATGATCTCAGGCTCCTTTGCGCTGTTATGTATAATGGTTTCTCCCTGAGCGCCTAAAGCAGCCATCATAATATTCTCCGTCGCCCCTACGCTGGGAAACTCTAAAACAATGTTAGCACCAGTCATATGCTCTCCGGTGAAAACCAGCTGCTGTTCTTTTTCTTCTATTTTTACACCCATTTGGCTCAGGGCTTTTATATGTATATCAATGGGACGCTTTCCAATGGCGCACCCTCCCGGCTGACTGATAACCGCTCTGCCGCATCTTGTCAGCAGAGGTCCTACAAGAAAGATGGAGGAACGCATTTTTTCCATCAGCTCCCTGGGCACTTCGTTGATACTCAGGCCGGATGAATCGACTAATAATTGCTCTTCCTCGTCTTGTACTCTGCATCCAAGAGCTGTTAAAATCTCTTTCATGCTGACAACGTCCGATATGCGGGGACAGCCAAAAAATACATTTTCTTCCCCTGTCGCAATGGCTGCGGCAAGGATAGGAAGCGCTGCGTTCTTGGCGCCCTTTACTGTATATTCCCCTTGGATCGGATTGCCGCCCTGTATATGATAGCTTTCCAAATTAAAAAACACCTCCGAAATATACTTCATAGTATGCCGGAGGCCTCTTTTAAGTTACTGGATATCCAGATTGTTGCATATAATTTCCGCTGCATCTACCGGCGCGCATTCTCTGCTGCACCTGGACATCTTTTCAATCAGCTCTGGATCATTTTTAAACTTTAGAATCTGTGCAATTATTTTTTCATTGTTTAGATCTTTTTCCTCCATAATCAAAGCTCCGCCCCGATCAGCCACAGCCTTAGCATTGTAATATTGATGATTTCCTGTAACCATTGGCGATGGAATGAAAATAGCCGCTTTTCCGCACACAGTCACTTCCGCCACAGTCAGTGCTCCGCTCCGGCTGATTACAAGGTCAGCAGCCGAAAGATATTCTTCCATATTACTGATATACTCTAAAATATGAATATTGTCAGCCAGCTTTATCCCTCGCTCCTGCTGTAGATCATTTAAAATAGCATCATAATAACGGGCGCCTGTTGCCATGCAGACTTGTATGCCTTTCATTCCATTGACTGTTTCTATAACGCTCAGCATAGCTTTGTTAATTCTGCCTGCACCCTGGCTTCCGCCAAATACTAAAAGCACAAAATCATCTTGGCGAAAGCCCAGCTTTTTTCGGGACACTGCCGGTGCTGCGTCAAAAAAGGCTTTTCGCACCGGATTACCGCAAATCACATGCTTTTTTTTATGTTTAAAATATTCCTGGGCCTCAGGAAACCCGAGAAACAATTTATCTACATACTTTTCCAGCAGCTTGTTTGTTACTCCGGGGAAAGCATTTTGTTCGTGGGTGTAAGTTTTTATACCAGCCTTATGGGCAGCTCTTACTACCGGTCCGCACACGTATCCTCCTGTGCCAATAACAAGATCCGGCTTAAAAACTTCCATCAGCCGCTTGGCCTGCCTGTTCCCTTTACTGAGTTTTTTCATTACCTCAATATTTTTTAACAGATTTTTTCTATTAAATCCGGCAACTGTAATAAATTCAATAGGATATCCGTTTTCAG
>CAUEYG010000030.1 GCA_959021945.1 uncultured Eubacteriales bacterium
CCAAAACAAACTGGATGTACTGCCCTTTGGCTTTGTTCCTTCAGCTACCTTTATTTCTCAGGGCGCGGATGTGGTGATTATGGGAGGAACTATTTCTGAGGGAAGCCAGGCTATTGTAAAAAAAGAAGATACAAATCTCATTAAGGATATCAAGGATTTTAAAGGCAAAAAGGTAGGCTTTATCAGGCCGGAGACAGGCCAGATGATCATGAAAAGCTTAATGCGGGATGCAGGTCTTGATCTTGAAAAGGATGTAGAGTTTGTTGTGATGGATGGGGCTCCTTCTATTGCAGAAGCCATTTCAAAAGGTCAGCTTGATATTGGATTTGTCAACAGCAACTACGGATATGTAGCAAAGCAAAGGGGGCTTGCCATTGCCTTTGATGTAGGAGATTATGCACCGGATACTGTATGCTGCAGACAGACTGCTTCCAGAGATGCGGTAGATAACAAGCGGGATGCTCTTGTAAAATTTGAAACAGCAAACTTGAGAGCCTATGAAACATACCTGGAAGATAAAAAGACGACCATTGACCTTCTTTGCAAGTACTCTGGCCAAGATGAAGGATATGTAGAAGCTGCTATGTACAATGGTGTTATGATTCCGGGCATGGACCCTAATACGCATAAAATCCAGGAGCTGTATGAAGCGATGAAAGGCAACGGGGATATTGATGCGGATACAAACGTGGATATTACAGACCAGGTGGATGCCACAATTTATAAGGATGCTCTGGAGGCTATGAAAGATCGATTTAAGGATAAAAAGCTTTACGAGAAGCTGGTCAAAGAATATGAAGCCAATAATCTGTAAAAGGTGAACATGATATGAACAAAATAGAGATTCGGAACCTTACTTATGAGTATGCAAGCCATGGGGAAACCTTTCGTGCTGTAGACGATTTGTCAATAACTATTGAAGAGGGCGAGTTTGTCTGCTTAGTAGGACATTCCGGATGCGGCAAGACCACGCTGCTGAATCTGATCGCAGGACTTTTACTTCCTACTTCAGGGGAAATCCTGATTGATGGGAAGCCTGTTACAGGTCCGGGCCTTGATCGAAATGTTATTTTTCAGCACTATTCTTTGTTCCCATGGCTGACTGCAGAACAAAATGTGGCTTTCGGACTCAGACAGGCAAGGCCCCAGATCAAGAAAAGAGAAGCCAGAGAAAAAGCAGGGCAGTATCTTTGCCAGGTAGAGCTAGGGGAGGTGCGCAGCAAGTATCCCTATCAATTATCGGGAGGGATGCAGCAGAGGGTAGCCATTGCAAGGGCTTTTGCCATGAACGGACCTGTTATGCTGCTTGATGAACCCTTCGGTGCTTTAGACCCGCGGATTCGGGCAAGCCTTCAAGAGAGCCTTGAAGCACTGTGGCAGAAGGAGGGCGGAAAAAAGACTGTCCTCTTTGTCACTCATGATATCAATGAAGCGATTATACTGGCAGATCGGATTGTTTTTATGGAACCCGGAAGAATCAGTGCAGATATTCCGGTAACAATGGGCAGGCCAAGGAGGGAACAGAAAATGGTGGGAACGGCGCCTTACTGCAACTTGCGGAGCAGGGTCATTGATTTGTTTTATCAGGAAGAAGGAGAAAGAGTATGGTAAAAAGTCGTTTTTTCATAACAAATCTGATGTTTCTGTTGGTCCTTGCGGCAGTCTTTCTTCCGGGGAAAAAAGAAACAGATCCAGCTGGTGTTTTTCTTTTGGTACTGGTATGTATAGAATTGGCGTATCTGGCCCTTTCTTTTTGCAAAAGGTCAGAAGCAGCATCAGATATCTGCAGCCTTGTGTATATGGCTCTTTTCCTATGGGAGATTCTCACCAAACATTTGGCCTTTGCAAATCCAGTGCTGATACCTTCTCCGGAAAATGTATTTTATGTTTTTTACACCCATGGGCTTATGATGCTGACCGGAGTGCTGTCATCTATGGAATTGCTGGTCATCGGATTTTCTGTGTCTCTGGCAGCCGGCGTGGGGCTGGGGCTGCTGATCGGCTGGATTCCGCGTCTTTCTCAGATGCTGTATCCGGTTGTAAAGGTATTGGCTCCCATTCCTTCTGTGGTATATACTCCCTATATTGTTGCAGTCATGCCGACCTTCCGCAGCGCTTCGGCTTTGGTCATTGTTCTGGGTTTATTTTTTCCTCTGCTGATGCAGATGATTAATCGGGTACATAATATTGACCCACGTATTGTAGATTCGGCTCGGGCTATGAATGTAAGTACGAAAGATATGATCTTGAAGGTGTTTCTGCCCTATATGATTCCGGGAGTAATAGGAGGTCTACGGGTATCTCTGTCTACTTCCTTTATGATTCTTGTCATTGCAGAAATGATAGGAGCCACCAGCGGACTTGGATATTTTATAAAAAATTATGCTGATTTTGCTAATTATACCAATGTCATTGCCGGTATTATCCTGGTAGGCGTTATAGTAACTTTGCTCAACGGACTCATTACATGGATTCAAAAACATGCTGTGAAATGGAAGATGATTTAAAATGAAGGATAACTTAAAACAGGAAGTCTACGACAAGCTGAAAAAAAGATGTATGGAGATAAAGAGAGCAGATGAGTCTATGTCCGTGACTCAAATGCTCATAGAGCTCATGGATATGGAAGGGGTACCGATGTACTGCTCATACCATCATTTTATGGTGCCAGCAGCGATTCTGACTCAGACTGCGATTTTGGAAGGGCGGGGAGAAACAGAGCTGCGGCAATGGCTAGAAATGGCAGAAGAAAGGACGAAAACAATACCTACAGGATTTTGCGGTGAGTGTGGGATTTGTGGAGCTGCGGTGGGAATCGGCCTTTTTATATTGATCTATACTGGCTCTGAGCCTAAATCAACAGACAATTGGCAGCAGGCTAATGAAGCAACAGGTCTGTGTCTTCAGAAAATTGCATCCTCTTTAGGAACTGGATGCTGCAAACGCAACTCACTTTTGGCTGTAGAGGAAGGCGTTGCCTTTATTAACGAAAAATGGGGACTTACCCTTTCTATTGATGAACACCTCATATGCAAATACCATGACTTGAATGCAGAATGTCTGGAAGCCCAGTGTCCATTTTATAAAGAACAATAGAAACTACTGTATCTGAAAAGAAAATAAGGTATAATAGACTCAAATACAAAGGAAAAAGGGGAAGGAAAATGAGCCATAAAAAATTGCCAATGGCCCTGGCTGCCGTAGGTACTGCAATTGTAATTGTGGCAGTAATTGCCGCAGCAGCAGGCATCTTTTCAGGGCAGGATACAAAAGAAAATATTACTGATCTACAGGCGTCAGGGCAGGAACGGATTTCTGATACAAACGGATACAAAGCAATGCGGGAGTACTATGAGTATTTACATTCTTTGTCAGAGGAAGAATTGGAAACGGTGATTGATACCAGCGAAACAGCTGTTTACGAAGCTCCTGCCAAAATAAAGGAGCTTTGCGAAAAATACCAATTAAAATATGCTGCAAAGGAAACAGAACTTTTATCCTGGGATGCGGTGGAAACTGCAATGATGGAAAAACAGCTGGAGGATGTTCTCAGCGATGATTTGACAGCGGCTCTTAAAGCGGCAGCTGACGATTATGGCGGAGGGTATACTTTTGATGATGGAAATTTGTACTTGGAGTTAGAGCAGCAAGATGACAAGAACAATATCTTTATGGGGCTGGGTTTTAGCCCGGAAGAATCCTTCCCCTGGCAGGGGTATTCTGCTGCTGTTATTTTAGATGAAATCAATGAGGCAGAGTCCTTTGACTGCCAGGTGGATGGAAAGTACCAATTTGCCGGTTTTATGACCTCTTCAGGAGGCATTGCCTTTGGAAAAGTGGGAAACTATTGTTTTTCCATGTCAGTAACAGATCTGTCCGACTACGAACAGAAAACAAAATTAACCAAAGAAGATATGGAATCTTACCTGAGCCAAATTGATTTTTCAAAAATGTTGTAAAAAATTGTTGGTATTTAGAAAAGGGTTTTGTCCGTATAGGACCTTGGGTTATGCTAAGATT
Source organism: uncultured Eubacteriales bacterium (assembly GCA_959021945.1). Lineage (GTDB taxonomy): Bacteria > Bacillota > Clostridia > Peptostreptococcales > Anaerovoracaceae > Hominibacterium. The sequence goes on from CAUEYG010000030.1 coordinate 4,021, forward strand.
TTTATAAGAAATCGTTGTGTAAAGCAAGGGGGATAAATGTGGACAAGTTAAGTGGAGTATTGATCGGTGCTATTTGCCTGGTGCTCTCTATCTGCGGAGCAGTGGTGTACGGCGCCTGGTTTTCAGAGCAAGAGGACACGGTAGCCGTCAGCTCATGGAAACAGATTCAGGAGGAAGTGGACCTTGCCAGCATTGCAATGAATGATGAGGCGCAGGTGATTAATGGCGGGAGCCAGGACATGTGGATGCGAGTGAAGATTCAAGATGCAGGGTATCATCTGGTATCTGATACGATTGCAGAATCTGCTACGGAAGCCCAACTAAGGATGGGAGTATGGACCCTAGAGGATGATGGCTACTATTATTACAGCTTACCAGTGCGACCCGGTGAACAATCCAAGTCTTTGTTTCAGATGATTACAGGGACTGATGGCGCAAAAGACAGTAATGTAAGAGTGCAGGCAGAAGCCATTCAAATCAACTGGATCAGTGAAATGGCGGAAAACGGCAAAGAGGCCTTCCAAAGCTTTCAATTAGAACAGCCTTTGCAGAGCTGTAAAGGAAAATTTGTGTAAACAGAGTGTCTAAAACCAGTTTACAGTAAGGATAGAATGAACAGTTCTGTCCTTTTTGCTTTTTTGGTTGACAAAGAAAAAGGAGAATGCTAATATACGTATACAGGGTATATGTATATGTGAGGAGCGTAATAATATGAGTGAAATGGTGAAACATAAACACAGGGAATCAAAAGAGTACACAGATTTGGTCAACCGTCTCAGCCGCATTGAAGGTCAGGTAAGAGGTGTGAAAAAGATGGTAGAAGACGAGCGCTACTGTATTGATATTTTGTCACAAGTCAGCGCCATTCAATCGGCCCTTAATTCTTTCAACAAGGTACTGCTGACAAACCATATTAAAAGCTGTGTAACAGAAGAAATTAAAAAGGACAATGAAGAGGCGGTAGATGAATTGTGCGCCGCTTTGCAGAAACTAATGAAATAGAGAGTGATAATCATGAGAGAAGAAAAATTTAACATAACAGGTATGACCTGTTCTGCTTGTTCGTCCAGAGTGGAAAAGGCCGCATGCAAGCTGGAGGGAATGGGTGATGTCAGTGTCAACCTGCTGACAAACAGTATGAAAGTTCAGTATGATGAAAATCAGCTGTCCATGGAAGATATTGTGGAGGCAGTGGAAAAAGCCGGATATGGAGCCAGCGCTGCTCAGATGGCATCTCAAGAAGAAAAGGGCACATCAACAGGAGAACGAAAAAATGTAGCCAAAGAAGAAATAAGACAGATGAAAGTAAGGCTGATTACTTCCTTGGTGTTTCTCATTCCACTGATGTATCTGTCTATGGGACATATGATGCAGATGGATTTTGGAATGCCGGTGCCCGGATTTATTGAAGCCCTCTTTTATGGAAATGAAAATGCGGTCAACATGGTATTTGCCCAATTTTTGCTGCTGCTGCCTATTTTATATGTGAACCGAAAGTTCTTTATTGTAGGCTTTAAAAGCCTTTTCCACGGCGGACCTAACATGGATACGCTTGTTGCAATGGGTTCAGCGGCCGCTACAGTATATGGCTGTTTCGCCCTGTTTCGTATTGGATATGGCCTGGGCCACGGGGATTTAGCGCTGGTACACCAGTACAGCATGGACATTTATTTTGAATCTGCAGCAACGATTTTGACGCTGATTACATTGGGAAAATTTTTAGAAACCAGATCAAAGGGTAAAACCAGCGAAGCCATTGAAAAGCTTATGGATTTGTCACCCCAAACTGCTATCGTAGAAAGGAACGGGGCAGAACAAGAAATTCCGGTGGAACAAGTGCAGACTGGCGATATTTTAATTATTAAGCCGGGAGCATCCATTCCTGTAGATGGGATTATTACAGAAGGCAGCTCCAGTGTAGATGAGGCGGTCATTACAGGGGAGAGCATCCCGGTAGAAAAAAATCCAGGGGACAAGGCTGTTTCCGCTACCATTAATAAGAGCGGTTACTTTAAAATGAAGGCTTCAAAAGTAGGGGAGGATACGACTATTAATCAGATTATCCGCCTGGTAGATGAAGCAAGCTCCAGCAAAGCCCCTATTGCCAAACTGGCGGATAAAATCGCAGGAGTTTTTGTGCCAGTAGTAATTGGAATCGCTGTACTTGCAGCAATTGTATGGCTGATCGCCGGTGCTACCTTTGAATTTGCCCTTTCCACAGGAATTGCTGTATTGGTTATTTCCTGTCCGTGCGCATTAGGGCTTGCCACACCAGTAGCAATTATGGTGGGAACAGGTAAAGGTGCGGAAAACGGAATCCTTATAAAATCAGGGGAAGCTCTTGAGATCGCCCACAAAGTGGATACTGTAGTAATGGATAAGACAGGAACCATTACAGAAGGAAAACCTGTAGTAACGGACATTTCCGTTTATTCCGGCACCCAAGCCCAGCTGCTGCAGCTTGCCGCTTCTTTGGAAAAGCCCAGCGAACATCCCCTGGCAGAGGCTATTTTACACAAAGCCCAGGAACAGGGGTATGACGTGAAAGATATCACAGACTTTCAGGCCATACATGGGCAGGGTATTACTGCCCGTATTGATGGAAAACAATATTTTGCAGGAAACCAGCGGCTGCTGCAAAGCCACGGTATTTCCAGCGCCAGCATTGAGGAAAGACTGGGTCAATTGTCTGACCAGGGAAAAACACCTTTGATCTTTACGGATGAAGAAAAAGTACTGGGTATTATTGCTGTCTCTGATATGGAAAAGGCCACCAGCAGCAAAGCGATTCAGCTGTTTGGCCGTATGGGTGTAAATGTGGTTATGCTCACTGGAGATAATGAACGAGTAGCAAAGGCCATTCAAAAACGGCTGAATATTCCAAAGGTAATTGCCGGTGTGCTGCCGGATGATAAAGAAAAGCACATTAAGGAGCTGCAGGATCAAGGACATACTGTAGCTATGATCGGCGATGGTATTAACGATGCTCCGGCTTTGGCCAGGGCGGATGTAGGTATTGCTATTGGAGCAGGAACAGAAGTGGCTATTGAAAGTGCAGACGCAGTGCTGATTAAAAACGATCTTTTAGATGCAGTGACAGCAATTAGACTGAGTAAAGCGGTTATCCGCAATATTAAACAAAACCTATTTTGGGCATTTTTCTACAACTGTATTGGTATTCCTCTGGCTGCCGGGGTATTTTACAACGCCCTGGGCTGGCAGCTGAACCCTATGTTCGGAGCTGCGGCCATGAGCCTTTCCAGCATTTGTGTTGTAAGCAATGCCCTTCGGCTGAAATTTTTTAAACCAGAACACGGGGATTCGCCTGCAGCTCTTCCTGAGCAGCTGCCTGTTTCAAACAGCGCAATGGAGGCAGAGGCGGTTCCCGCTGATGATAAAAAACAGGAAAAGAGAAAGGAAAAGAAAGAAATGGCAAAACATGAAGCAGAATTAAAAATTGAAGGTATGATGTGTGAACATTGTAAGGCCCATGTAACAAAGGCGCTGAACGGACTGGACGGAGCAGAAGCGGAAGTTGATCTGGATGGCGGAAAGGCTGTGGTAAAATCAGAAGGAGAGATTTCTGATGAAGTCTTTAAAACAGCCATTGAAGACGCAGGCTATGAGCTGAAAGGAATTGAACGAAAGTAAGGGGCTGGAAAAACTGCTGTGCCGCAAAGAAATGGGGCCGGCAGTTTTTCTTTTCCTCTTTGTTTTATTGCTAGGCGCTGTAGAATCCAATAGCATCTGATTTTTCGTTGTGATAAAATAAAAAGTGGGGAGTAAATGCCTTTCAGATATTAACCATAACGATCGTGTAGTAGGAGGTGATAGGCTTGGATAATAAAATCATACAGGAATTAATCAGTGGATTGCAAGATATCTATGGACAAGATTTGATGAGAATTACACTGTATGGTTCCTATGCAAGGGGAACCCAGACGGAAGAGTCCGACATTGATATTGCTATTCTGTTGGTCAATACAGAAGATAAAAGTAAGGAACGTCAGCTGGTAAAATTTTCGACTGAACTGGATTTAAAGTATGATAAAGTTTTTTCTATTTTGGATATTGACTATGTACAGTATAAAAAATGGAGAGATGCAATGCCTTTTTATCAAAATATCGAACAGGAGGGTGTGACTTTATGGATAGCCGCATAATAGAACTTTCTCAATATCGGTTTCAAAGGGCACAAGAAGATTTTGAAACGGCAGAAGCAAATTTAAAAGACGGCCGCTTAAAAGCTTCCAGAATGAGAGAAAAATCGGACTATCAGGATTTCTTTATTGTGGCAAGAGAAGATACGGATAGCCAGTTAAAAGATGCGAAATATATTTTAAATAAAATAGAAAGTTACTTGAACTCTGAATGGGAAAAAACACACAGTTAAGAGAGTAAAGGAAATTGCCCTTCAGATCATTTCGGAGTATGAAACATGGTATTAGAAACAAAGCGGTTGTATTTGCGTCAGATGACGCAGGAGGATTACCCAGCTCTGTGCAAGATTCTGCAGGATGAAGAGGTGATGTATGCTTATGAACATGCCTTTTCCGATGAGGAAGTGCAGCAGTGGCTGGACAGGCAGTTGGCCCGCTATGAACAATATGGATTTGGCTTGTGGGCTGCAGTATTGAAGGAAAAGGAGCAAATGATCGGACAGTGCGGTCTGACTATGCAGGATTACTCTGGCCGGCAGGTCCTGGAGATCGGCTACCTTTTTCAAAAATTATTTTGGCATCAAGGTTATGCCATAGAAGCAGCATCTGCCTGTAAAGAATATGCATTTGAGACTCTGGGTGCAAAAGAAGTATTTTCCATTATTCGGGATACCAATATTGCGTCCCAAAATGTGGCAAGACGCAATGGCATGGCAGAAAAAGACTGCTTTATCAAGCATTACTACGGTGTTGATATGCCCCACCTGGTGTTTTCTGTTTTGCGGATATGATAAAATATGCCATAATGTGAAAAAAATTGGGGTTGTCATGTGTGATCAATTGCTGCCAGATCAAGAAAAGGTTTTTCAAACAATTATTAAAAAATTGAATCACACAAACATCACTATTTCAGGACCTTCAGGATGTGGAAAGACGAAAATCTTAAATAAATTATATGATGTGGCTGCAAGACTTGGATACAGGCCGCTTTTGCTGGATAGTGGAAAGCTGCAAGGGGGTAATGCATATGCCCCTTTTTCATTAGACCATCCTACCGACAGTCTGATC
>CAUEYG010000031.1 GCA_959021945.1 uncultured Eubacteriales bacterium
GCAGGGACAGCTATTAATGATACGTCCTCTGTAGTAGCTGCCGGCGCTTCCTGGAGCGCTTCAGCAGGCAATAATACAGCTCTTGCCTTTGCTACTATTGTAAAGTTAACAAGAACTCTGATGATTGTGCCTATTACCTTGGTGCTGGCAGTCTACACGACAAAAAAAATGGTGAAGGCTCAGAGTAGCAGCGGAGCCGCTGATAAAACATACCGTATTTCTAAGATTTTCCCCTGGTTTGTAATTGGTTTTGTTCTGACAGCAGTCATTAATACGTTCGTGCCCCTCCCGAGCGGCCTGCCAGAGACTCTGGTTGCCATAGGAAAGTTTATGATCGTTATGGCCATGACCGCTATAGGCCTCAACACGGATCTGAAAAAACTGCTTACCAACGGGCTGAAGCCCATCTGCCTTGGGTTGTGCTGCTGGTTTGTCGTAGCTGTTATCTCCCTTGTAGTACAGCATTTCATTGGAATGATCTAAATCTGTTCCAGCAGGGCTCCATACTGTTCTTTTAATCTTTGATCCATGTTTTCAAAAGCAGGCAAATAGTCATCGAGAATCCGTCCCACCAGCTTATTGGCCTGCTTTTCATCGTAGTTATGGGCTGCATTATTTCGATCCGCCAACATATGCAGCCACAGCTCTTCATCAATGAAATCATAACAGCCATATGCCATTTTCAAAATACCTCTGGGAGAACCGTTTTTTGCAGCGCTCTGGCCTTCATAAATCAGCAGTTCCTTCAATACCTTCCATCCCAGTTCAAACTGGATAAAAAACTTATCAATGATACCGCTAATAATAAATTCATTTTCAAGATCTTCATCCGGCGCTTTTTTCAGCACTGCCAAATGGCGGGAAAAATTCTCATATTTTTTCATACAGCATTACCCCATCCCTTTCGATTTCCTGTATCAGTTCACTGTCCTTGGCAATACAATCCATATTGACAACATCCAGCGCTAGCAGGGTCCACAGATTTTCTTCCAAATCTAAAAGCATTTGGTCAAAGCAGCGGCATCCATAGACAGCAAGATCAATATCGCTTTTCTCATAATGATCCTTTCTGGCTCTTGATCCAAACAACACTACTTTTTCGGCTCCGTATTTCTCTGCAATCTCTCTGATCTGTCCATAAAGCGCTGTTTGTTTTTCTTTTTCTAACAAGATTTTTCTCCCCTTTATTTCTGTTCTTTTGCAGCAGCCTGCTCTTTTAACATTTTGTCCCGGTTTGTCTCTATGCCAAGTGCCCATTTTACGAACCGTTTTAAGTTCAAATAAATTTTATCATATAGAAAATCAAAAAACCAATTGTATCCCTTTGATACCGGCGGGCTGGAAAATACAATAGCGCAGAGAGACGCCAGACCAAAAAGACTGACGTAATATACAAACATGTTTGGATCAGGCAGATCGAACTTTTTAACAAGCTGCCGTACAATCAGATGTAAAATATAAACAGACATCGTGTTCATCCCTACATAAGTCAGGTAATTCTTTCCCTTTGGAAGGATATTGAGCATCAGTACAATCCAGGCACATGGGATAATAAAATCAAAAATTCGCATTAGAATATCCGTATACCAGCTCAGTCCAAAGTTTGCCCCCGGCCCTCTCAGCAAATAAAATTCCACAGGTACGATCTTTGTATAGGCAAGGGCAATATTAATTCCTACCAGTACAGCAGCCAGCAGGATGCAATGCCATGTTTTGAGCCGCTGAATCTTATCAATATGTTCTTTCTTACAAAAATAACCGATCATGAAAAATGGGAAATAAGATACCATTCTTCCCAATGCCAAAGTGCCATCCAGCCAAGGAATAAGGCCTGCAAAGAGGTAAATGATAATGCTGATTTGAAGAATATATTTGCTCTTAATAAAGTCAATGAGAAAAAAGCGGTATACAAAGAGCGCAACCAAATACCACAAAGCCAGGGGCGGGTCTATCCAGGTCAAATGGGCGCCTCCATTGATTAAATACCGTACTCCATAGAAAAAAGGCACTAAGAGAAGATAAGGAAATAAAAAGGTCTTAAAGGCCGTTTCTCTGGCTCTGGCCGGCTTTTTTGAAAAGTATCCGGACAGGAACACAAAAGCCTGCATAACAAAGACATTGATTGTTATGTACACAACGCCGCCAAAGGAAGCCTGATGAAAATTGCCTCCTACCATAGTAAAATGGGATATAGGGATGGTCCAAATCAGAATTCCCCGGAACGTATCAAAAAAATAACTTCTTTCTTTTTTTCCTGCTGCCTGAGGTGCTGCATTGGTTTGTAATTCATCTGCCATAATGTTAGCCTCCTACTTTGCCCAGCCGAGAGCGCAGTTTACTGCCCTTTCCCAGCCTGCTAATAACTCGTTTCTTTTTTTAGATTCCATATTTGGTCCAAACTCCCGGTCAATCTGCCAGTTATCCAAAATATCATCTGTGCTGTTCCAGTAACCTGCCGCCAGCCCTGCCAAATAAGCGGCTCCCAGAGACGTTGTTTCGATGCACTGAGGACGCAGTACAGGCCGTTCTAAAATGTCACACTGAAACTGCATTAAAAAATTATTTGCGCTGGCTCCCCCATCTACTTTTAAGGCCACCAAATCACTGCCTGTATCTTTCACCATAACCTGAATCAGATCGTTTGTTTGATAGGCCATTGACTCTAAAGTGGCCCGCACAAAATGGTTTTTATTGGCTCCTCTTGTAATACCCAGCACTGCGCCTCTGGCATAAGGGTCCCAGTAAGGAGCGCCCAAACCTACGAAGGCCGGAACTACATATACGCCATTGCTATCAGGAACGCTTTCCGCCATTCTCTCTGAATCCGCCGCATTATGAATCAACTCTAGTTCATCTCGCAGCCATTGTACAGCAGCTCCTGAAACAAAGATAGAGCCTTCCAATGCGTAGTTTACTTTCCCATCCAGACCCCAAGCTATGGTTGTCAGCAGTCCATTTTCTGAATAAACCGGCTGCTCTCCTGTATTCAGCAGTAAAAAACAGCCTGTTCCATAAGTATTCTTTGCCTCTCCTGTCTTAAAACAAGTCTGTCCAAACAGGGCGGATTGCTGATCGCCTGCAGCTCCTGAAATGAGAATAGGACCGCCAAAGATATTGGAATCTGTAAATCCGTAAATCTGGCTGGAAGGCACTGGCTCAGGCAGCATATGGACAGGAATATCCAGTTCCCTCAGTATCTCCGCATCCCATTTCAGCGTCTTAATATTAAACATCATGGTTCGGGAGGCATTGGAGTAATCCGTAACATGGGCTTTTCCCCCCGTAAGCTTCCAAATAAGCCAGGTTTCAATCGTTCCAAAGAGCAAGTCGCCCTTCTCTGCTTTTTCTCTGGCCCCCGGAACCTGCTCCAAAATCCATTTTAATTTGGTAGCGGAAAAATAAGCGTCAATGAGAAGCCCTGTTTTTTCTTTCCAGGTTTTTGTAAGTCCCTTTGCTTTTAGTTCATCGCAATAGGGAGCGGTACGCCTGCACTGCCATACAATAGCGTGATAAATAGGGTCTCCTGTATGCTTGTCCCAGACCACTGTAGTTTCTCTTTGATTGGTAATGCCAATCCCTGCGATGTTCTTATGGGTGGCATTAATCTTTAAGAGGGCTTCCTGGGCTACACCCATTTGTGTAGACCAAATTTCCATGGCATCATGCTCTACCCAACCCGGCTGAGGATAAATTTGACGAAACTCTTTCTGTGCTACGCTGGCAGGCTTGCCTTGTCTGTCGTATAAAATGCACCGGCAGCTTGTTGTTCCCTGATCAAGGGCCATAATATACTTTTTCATCCTATTCCTCCTATACGAATTCGGCCATAATGTCATTGGAGCAGTCAATGCCTTTTTCCGTCAGCCACAGTCTGCCGTCTTGAAAACACAGAAGCCCCTGCTCCCTATATTCTTTCAAGCTTTCTATTTTATGACCGTAAACCTGAAAAAAATCTTTCTGAAAGGTTCTTTGAAAATCTGCAGTATCCAGCCCCTCGCACCGCCTTAGAGCGGTAAACACGTATTCTGCCATATAGTCAGAGAGAGCCTCTGATTCATAAGCCTTGGCATCAATAGGGAATTCACCCTTTTCCACCAGATCGATATATTGCTGCATATGGGAAACATTGCACCTGCGGCCCTGATCATACAAAAAAGAATGAGCTCCCAGTCCCGCTGCTGCATATTCGTCAAAGTTCCAGTATTTCAAGTTGTGGCGGCATTGAAATCCCGGCTTTGCACAATTGGAAATTTCATAGTGTTCATATCCGGCAGCTTTCAACATCCCTATGCCTTTGTGATACATGCTCCGATCTACCTCCACAGGCGGAAGATCCATCTTGCCGGAGCGATACAGCTGATAAAACTCCGTTCCTTCCTCCAGCTGAAGGCTGTAAAAGGACAGATGCTCCGGTTCCAGTTCCAAAACCTGCTTTAGCGTATCCAGCCACATGGTTTCCCTTTGTCCGGGAATCCCAAACATCAGATCAATATTGATATTGTCAAATCCGGCCTTCCTGGCAGCGGAATAATTGTCCAGGAAGTCTTCCCGGTCATGGGCTCGTCCCATAAAGGTTAACAAATTATTGTCCATGGACTGAGCTCCCATGCTCAAACGGTTAATCCCGGCCTCATGGTAAGCATAAAGTTTGTCTAAGGTCAATGTCTTTGGATTTGCTTCTATTGTTATTTCCACCTTCTGTGAAAAAGAAAAAGCGGCTTCCGCCGCTTTTAAAAGATCTGTTATCTCCTGCGCTTGGAGAAGTGACGGAGTGCCTCCCCCAATAAAAATAGTATCTATTTTCCGTTTTTTTCTCTCATAAAGCAGCAACTCTTTTTTCAGCGCCTCAATATATTGAGCCTGCTTCTGTTCTCCCCAGTCTCCTGAGGAAAGAAAAGCACAGTACTTGCACTTTTTCAAGCAAAAGGGGATGTGGATGTATAGGCCTGCAGGCCTGTCTGGTCTATTTATTATCATCGTATTTGAGCACTGCGGTAAACGCTTCTTGAGGAACCTCTACCTTTCCGAACTGGCGCATACGCTTTTTCCCTTCCTTTTGCTTTTCCAGCAGTTTTTTCTTACGGGAAATATCACCGCCATAGCATTTGGCAATTACATCTTTTCGATAAGCCCGCACAGTTTCTCTGGCAATAACCTTTTGTCCAATGGCTGCCTGAATGGGAACTTCAAATTGATGCATAGGAATGACTTCTTTCAGCTTTTCACAGACAAAGCGTCCTCTGGAATAAGCTTTGGACTCATGAACAATCATGGAAAAGGCATCCACTAAATCTTTATTTAGGAGCACGTCCATTTTTACTACATTGGACTTTTCATAGCGTAAAAATTCATAGTCCAGGGAGCCATAACCTCTTGTCTTGGATTTCAGGGCATCGAAAAAGTCATAAATCACCTCATTAAGAGGCATTTCATAATGGAGCTGTACTCTGCTTTCTGTAATGTATTCCATATGAATCAGTTTGCCCCGCCTGTCCTGGCAGATTTCCATAATATTTCCTACATAGTCTTTCGGAATCATAATATCGGCTTTCACAATAGGTTCTTCAATATGGTCGATCTCTGCAGGCTCAGGCAGATTAGATGGATTTTGTACCATTTCTTCCTTGCCGCTTGTCAGCACCACTTTATAAATAACGCTAGGCGATGTGGTAATGACAGCCAAATCAAATTCACGCTCCAGCCGCTCCACAATAATTTCCATATGAAGCAAACCTAAAAAACCGCATCGGAAACCAAAGCCCAGGGCAGTGGAAGTCTCTGGTTCAAAATGAAAGGCAGCATCGTTTACCTGGAGTTTTTCCAGAGCATCCTTTACATTTTCGTATTTTTCCCCTTCCGCCGGATAAATACCGCAGTACACCATTGGCTGCACCTTTTTATAACCGGGCAAAGGTTCTTTTGTCGGCTCCTGATCCAGTGTAATGGTATCCCCTACTCTGGCGTCAGCTACTTGCTTGATGCTGGCGCAGATATATCCTACTTCCCCGGCTCTCAGTTCTTTTCTTGGAACATGGCCCGGAGAATAAATTCCCACTTCTGTGACTTCGTATTTTTTTCCCGTATTCATCAGGCGAATCATGTCTCCTGTCTTTACATGGCCGTCAAAGATACGGGTATAAATTACAACGCCTTTATAATTATCATAATAGGAGTCGAAAATAAGAGCCTTTAATCTGGCACCCTCATCACCGGAAGGAGCCGGAATTTTATGCACTACTTCTTCCAGAAGGTCTTCAATGCCAATGCCTTCTTTGGCAGAAACAAGGGGAGCCTCTGATGCATCAATTCCAATCACATCTTCCACTTCTGCCTTTATTTCCTCCGGTCTGGCGCTGGGCAGATCAATTTTATTCAATACTGGCAGGATTTCCAGGTCTTCATCCAGAGCCAGATATACATTAGCCAGGGTCTGCGCCTCTACTCCCTGGGTAGCGTCCACAACAAGTACCGCCCCTTCGCAGGCTGCCAGGCTTCGGGATACCTCATATGTAAAATCCACATGTCCCGGAGTGTCGATCAAGTTAAAAATATATTCATTTCCGTCCTTTGCTTTGTAAACAAGACGTGTGGTCTGCAGTTTAATGGTAATACCCCGCTCCCGCTCCAAGTCCATATTATCTAAAAACTGTTCTTTCATTTCCCTCTGTGAAACAAGACCGGTCTTTTCAATAATACGATCTGCCAGCGTAGACTTACCATGATCAATATGTGCAATAATGCTGAAATTTCGAATGTACTTCTGATATGAATTCATGCTTTCCTCGCTTTTATCGTTCTTTTTATTCCTATTTATTTTACTTGAAATATTGCGGAAATTCAAGGCTTATTCTGGATGCACTACAGCTCTATTGTTCCCTCCAGACCCCAAAAGGAAAAGGTTAGATCACCTTCTATTGTCTTGTGTATCGAAAGTCCAGTCTGTCCGCCAAACCCAGTTCGCTCTTTACAGATCTGATCAACGGCTATAAGGGCGCTGGTTCCTAAAAAAAACACAACAAATACTGCAATCCACTTTTTTATCAACTTCTCTTTACCTCTCTTCTTTTATAACTGCCGCCAAAACATCAGCAAAATATTTTCCAGTAGCTTTCACTTCTTTTATATTATTCTGATTGTTTCCTACTTCCAGCAGTAAATATTTATCTGCTATGTACTCGTTATACCGATATTCTTTTTCTATGATTCTGCCCCCGAATCCTGGATACATGGATTCCGCTTTCTCATTGATCTTTTTCGCATGACTCATTAGTTTGCTGAAATTGGCATTGTTCTGCCCCACTACAAGGCTGAATTTTGCTACTTTTTTTCCGTCAATGGTGGTAGTTTTCCCCACATTGCCCGCATATGCAGCTGCATCTCTGTGAAGATCAATAATGTATTTGGCGGTGGGGTATTTTTTCTGCAGTGCAACAATTGTCTCCAAAGATCGGTCGTAAGACTGATTGTAAGACGGCCTGTCGTGAATACTTTTATCGTGGACTACTCCAATTCCCAAGCTGTTCAATTCCTTTGTCATCTGTGTGCCCACGTCTCGCACTGTCCCCTCCTCTTTTTCTCTGTGGAAATTACTTTCGGAAAAAGGCTGGTACGATTCAGTGCTGTGGGTGTGGTAAATAATCACCTCAGGTTTACTGTTATCCGCCTTAGCAGTTTTTTTCTCTGTTTCTTTCTTTGGCTGTGTCGTCTCCTTCACAGGCTCAGTAGGCTCTGGCTCCGTTTCCTCTGTGGCCTTCTTTGCAGTCTTTGTCTCTTTTTTCTCTACACCCTGGCTGATTGCCGGATATACCTGGGAAACGCAAAGTTCCCCAAGGCTTCGGCTGTCTGCTTTGAGTTTCGGCAAAGGGCCGCCACCCAATCGCTGCCAGAAAAACAAGGTTGAAAGAATAAAACAAAGGGCGCATACGATTGCCAATGTTTTTTTATTCATCGTTATCCTCCATCAGTTGCTCTTACGAATATATGCCGGGATGGAGCGTTTTATTTATACCATTTGAAATAATATCAGAGAAATCTTTAATAATCTGGTCAATGTCAGTAGATGTCACGATCATATCCTGACCTTTTTCTTCTATATAACGATCAATTTGCTGGGCTTCTTTTACATTTTCCTGAAGCGCTTCCCTGATCAACGTCCTGGAATCAATGACTGTGGGTACTCCTATGGCAATTACTTTTCTTCCCAAGGTCTCTTTAGAAAGTCCGGTTCTTATATTTCCCATACCGCCGCCCGGATCAATGCCAGTATCATTGATTTGAATTGTAGTGCTGACTCGTTCAATATTTCTCGCTGCCAGAGAGTCAATGGCAATGACCACCTCTGGATCAGAAAGTTCTACTGCTTTTTTTATAAGCTCAGCAGTCTCCATGCCTGTAGAGCCTGTAACTCCGGGAATAAAGCAGCTGACACATCCCAGTTCATCGTCACCGTCTGCTTCATAAATAATAAAAAGGTGGCGAGTCACCTTAATTTTAGAAACTGTATAAGGGCCCAAAGCATCAGGAGTTACTTTATCATTTCCCAAACCTACTACCAATACCTTTAGGTGATAGTGGAAAGAAATCAGCTCTGACAGTTCCTTGGCCAGCGCCTTTCCTGCCCGCTCTTTGATCCCTTCTTTTTCCTCCAAAACTCCATCTACTTCAAGAGTGATGTAGTTGCCTTGGGGCTTTTCAAGCTGCATTTCTCCCAGGGTATTGAGAATTCTAATCCTGGTTGAGGTAATATCTTCATCATAGGTGATTTTCTCCATGGTCACGCCTTCAAGCTCTTGTGCGCTGCCCCGTTCTTCATCAATGATTTCTTTTCGTTCAATTGCAAGGTCTGTTCTGAATTTCAACGTATTTCCCGCCTTTCAGGTAATTTATCTTTTCTTAATTTTCCCTTGCAAAATCCCTTTTATTCATATATACTAAAACTTGCGAATTTAGCTAAAAAATAAGAAAGTGGGGTACATTTAATGGCAAATATTAAATCCGCAAAAAAAAGAATCCGTGTAATCGACAAGAAAACTGCAAGAAACAGAAGAATCAAATCTCATCTGAAAGCAGTTTTAAAGAGTTTTGACGCTGCAATTGAAGCAGGTGATATGGAAACGGCTGCTGAAAAGCTGGCTCTTGCTGAGAAAAAATTGATGCAGGCTGCAGCAAAGCATACGCTTCACAAAAATACTGCTTCCAGAAAAGTCTCCAGATTAACAAAGAGATTC
>CAUEYG010000032.1 GCA_959021945.1 uncultured Eubacteriales bacterium
GTTTGTTGCAGCTTCAATCTGATATCCTTCTTCCCGCAGGGCTTTAATGGCTTTGTGGACCGCAGCCCTGGAAACACCCATAGCTTCAGCCATTGTTTCCCCGGAAAGACTTTGACCCTTATTTTCTTCCAGGGCTTTTAAAACTTGATCTTTGACAGACATGTACGCCACCTCCTGATGTTGTCTTGTATAGGCATAGTGTACGGGATTGCAGGACAATTGTCAACTCGGCGAAGCAGGGACAGCGCCTTTGGCATTTAGCAAAAAAATTTCTTGCCAAAGGGAGTGAGATATCGCATACTTAAAAGAGGATCTACGATAAACGATATGGGAAACAGGAGGTTAAGTGTAATTATGAGCAAGGAAGAGGATCTGCAGAGAAAACAACAAATTGATCATTACTTGAAGATTTTGCAGGAAAGCGGTGTAGCACCTCACACACCGCCTGACTTTGAACGAACGACTGCCGACCTTTTGGTAGAATGCTTGGAGCAGGAAGGTGTTAAATATATCTTTGGAATTCCGGGAGAGGAAAATTTGGATTTGATGAATGCCATTGAAAAATCATCCATCCGTTTTATTACAACAAGACATGAACAGGGGGCTGCCTTTATGGCGGATGTGTACGGCAGGCTTACCGGAAAAACAGGAGTATGTTTGTCTACTTTGGGACCCGGCGCCACCAACCTGGTAACCGGCGTGGCGGATGCCAACCTGGATGGAGCGCCTGTTTTAGCCATTACAGGGCAGGTTGCTACAGATCGGATGCATTTGACTGCCCACCAGTATCTGAACTTGGAAAAGGTTTTTGAGCCTATTACAAAAAAATCAAAGCAAATATTAAGGCCGGATACTGTCCCTGAGATTGTCAGGATCGCCTTTAAATATGCGGAATCAGAAAAGCCGGGAGCTGTTCACATTGACCTGCCGGACAATGTGGCAAAAATGCCTGCCCAGGGGGTTCCTATGCGAAGGGTAGCCCCCCAAAAGGGGATCGCATCCTTCAAATCCATCGAGCGGGCGGCCAGGAGAATTTCAAGAGCGAAAAGACCGCTGATTTTAGCAGGCTACAGCGCTGTGCGTGACGGCGCAGCTCAGGCAGTTACCGATTTTGCCACAGAGCTCAGGATTCCTGTGGCTAATACCATGATGGCAAAGGGAATTATTCCATTTGACAATCCCTATTCTATGTGGACCATTGGCATTCCTCAGCGGGATTACATTAATCAGATTTTTGATGAGGCGGATACTATCATTGGCATAGGTTATGATATTGTAGAATGTTTCCCAAGAAAATGGAATCCGGAGAACAATCATAAAATCATACATATCGGAACCCAGGCTGCTCATATCAATAAGAGGTATCAGCCGGAAGTGCAGGTAGTAGGGGATACTTCTGACTCCCTGTATGAAATCCTGCGGCGTTCAGAAAGGGAGACAGAACCGGATTATGCCCTGGAAATCAAAGCAAAGATCCAGGCCGATCATGACCAATATGAAAATGACCAGGCTTTCCCAATGAAGCCACAGCGCATTTTGCACGATGTGAGAAAGGTCATGGGCGCAGACGATATCGTTCTGTCAGACGTAGGCGCTCATAAGATGTGGATTGCCAGACATTATAACTGCTACAAGCCGAATACCTGCATTATTTCCAATGGGTTTGCTTCCATGGGAATCGCTATCCCGGGAGCAATCGCTGCCAAGCTGGTGAACCCGGATAAAAAAGTGCTGGCAGTAACAGGTGACGGCGGATTTATGATGAATATGCAGGAATTGGAGACCGCATCCAGAATCGGAGCTAATTTTGTTACTCTGATCTTAAACGATAGCGGATACGGCCTGATCAAGTGGAAGCAGATGGAACATTTTGGAAAAACCTGTTACACGGATTTTACCAACCCGGATTTTGTGGCCCTGGCCAATGTAATGGGCGGAAAGGGATATCGTGTAGAAAAGGCGGAAGATCTGATCCCAATGCTCAAAGACGCCTTTAAACAGGATGTGCCGGCTCTCATTGACTGCAGAGTCGATTATGGCGAAAATATGAAGCTGTCAGCTCAGCTGGCCCAATTGGCTCAGCAGCAGACGGAAAAGAAAGAAGAATAATCTTTGAATACGGTCATTCGTGATATTTTCAGAGCCATTCACGAAGGAAAATGGCTCAGTATTGAATACAAGAACAAAAATAAAGAAGTTACCAGATACTGGATTGGGATTGAAGGTCTTTCTCTCAGAGACCGGTCCCTCCAAGTATCGGGACTTCACTTGTCCAAATTTACCTTGGGGGATTTTCCTAAAATCTATCTGGACTCTATTTTATCCTCAGAAATCATAGAAGGGTCTTATCATCCTGTGAACCAGCAGCTGGTCGACGATATAAGATGCAATCCTCACCGGTACAAAAGCCTGTTTCATCACCCTGCAAACCTGAATGTGCTCAACTATTTGGCCGACTGCAATCGCCTGGACACAACTCCTTATAAGAGTGACTACGCACTGATTTCCGGTCTGGATGGAGACCAGGTCAAGTCAGGAGCATACCGGCTCAGCAATGAACAGTTTCAAGAGCTCATCCGTAGCTTTCAGCAAAAACAAAATCGAGAAAAAAAGCAGAGAAACAAAAAACTTTATCAGCTCTGTATGAACCTGTTGAGTATTCCAACCAGCAAGGGGCTGTATGTGCTGGCTTATCGAAAAATGAACTTTGATGTGGCTCGCCATCAATTGTTGGCCGAAGAGGAAGTGACTGTTTGCAGAGAATTCACTCTGGAAGGAGAAAAACAGAGCATCCGCCGTTTCCTGGGGGAAGAATATCTGGATCTGCTAGATGACTTTGAAAAAAACCAGGAAGCAATCAAAGATCACATTACAAAGGCAAACCCTCATATAAAAGGCGTTGACGACCGGCCCTACCTCCTTACTATTGGCAGGGAAATGATTTTGGACCTTAACCAAGAGTATGCTAAGATTATACAGACCTATGAAGAAGAAAATGTGACAGTACCCATCAGCGCCTTTTTCGGGGAGCTGACAAAACGTCCTATCAGGAGGAGACAGTACCCCTTAGCCCTGGTCAATCGCAGTGTAAACCTGGACCAGCTTTTGGCCATTCACCACGGGCTAAAGTATCCTCTGTCCTATATACAGGGGCCTCCGGGCACCGGAAAAACAAGCACGATCATTAACACGATTGCAACAGCTTTTTTTAATGAAAGGACTGTTCTTTTTGCATCCTATAACAATCACCCCATTGACAGCGTGTATGAGCAGCTGAGCAATATGAACTATCGCAGGGAGACCATCCCCTTTCCTGTAATTCGGCTGGGAAACACAGAGAAGGTGGAGGAAGCGCTGGATCATATAAAGGCCCTTTATGAACAGACGCAGCAAATTCAAGTTTACTCCGGTACGCTGGAGCGAAACAAAGGCAGTAAGATCAAAAGAGCAAAAGAGCTATCTGATCTGTTAAAACGCTATGAAGAAATCCTGGATTTGGAAGAACGAAAAGAAACCATAGAGCGCCTTTTGCAGGAGGGGCAAAACCTGACCTTTCGTGTGGAGCTGCAGAGCAGGCAGCTAAAACAAGTAGAAGAACGGTTAACAAGGATTGGAACCATTCGTGCGGAAGACGCCCTATCGTTAATTGACGATGATGAAGAGGAGTTTAAAAAATACCTTTATTATATTTCCGCAACTTATATTCAGAAGTTAAGGGAGCCAAAAAACCAAGATCTTATGGATATTGTCCTTATGGAAGGGAACCGAAAAGAGCAGGTGGCCCAATTTAACCGCTATTTGAGCCAAAGTGAAAATATGAAAAAATTCCTTCGTATTTTCCCCATTGTAATCACTACCTGTATTTCTGCTCACAGGTTGGGAGAACCCGGCGTCTGGTTTGACATGGTCATTTTAGATGAAGCCAGCCAGTGCAGCTCCGCCGTTTCCCTGGTGCCCATTCTCCGGGGCCGCAATTTAATGCTGGTAGGGGACCCGCAGCAGCTGAGCCCGGTTATTGTGCTGGATCCAAAGGCTAATCACACTTTAAAAAAGCGATACGGCATTGGAAAAGAGTACGACTATATCAAAAATTCGATTTACAAAACATATCTGGCCTGTGATTCGGTCAGCGATGAAATCCTGCTCAGCTACCATTACCGCTGCCATGAGAAAATCATTGGGTTTAACAACAAAAAATACTATAACGAAAAGCTAAAAATACAAAGCAGAGCAGAGAGCGAAGCGCCTTTGCTGTATATGGATTTGGAGGATAACCCATCTCACTGGAAAAACACGGCTCCTGCAGAAGCGGACAAGATTATAGAATTGATTCAGGCAAATCCGGATAAAAACGTAGGGATTATTACGCCCTTTACCAACCAGCGGAACTACATCAACCAGCGTCTGCAGGAAAACCATATGTCAGATATCCAATGCGGCACTGTACACGCTTTTCAGGGAGATGAAAAGGATGTAATTTTGTTTTCTCTGGCCATTACAGATCAGACCTTTCACAAAACTTATGAATGGTTAAAGAACAATCGGGAATTAATTAACGTGGCCACCTCCCGGGCAAAAGAGCAGCTGGTGCTCATTTCCAGCAGCAAGGAGTTAAATCGGCTGCATCAAGTCAATGAGCAGGATGATCTCTATGAGCTGGTGCAGTATATCAAAACAAAGGGCGCTTCGCAAGTGACAGCTAAGGCGCCGGAGACCAGGGCCCTGGGAATTAAGCCTTATAGTACGGAGACAGAGGCGGCTTTTTTGGAAACCTTAAATCATGCTTTGGGGACAATCCTGGTTTCCGGTAAAAAATATATGGTGGAAAAAGAGGTTTCCATTGCTCACGTATTTCGTGACAGCAAGAGCCATGAAGATCTGTTTTATACCGGGCGCTTTGACTTTGTGGTGTACGAGCGAATTGGAAAGGGAAAAGAGTTTCCTGTAATGGCCATTGAGCTGGATGGGAAAGAGCACATGGAGGATGCGGCAGTAAAGGAAAGAGACCGCAAAAAAGCCCGAATCTGTCAACAGCACCATTTTCAACTGATTCGGGTGGATAATTCCTATGCGCGGCGATACCATTATATGAAAGAAATTTTAATCGAATACTTTAAGAAGTTGTAGCATATGCTTTAGGAAGTGTTTTCTGTATTTCTATAAACTCGTGAATAATAGATTCATAAGTTTTCAGAGTAGGAGCGCACCGCTCATCGGTCCTTTCCATAATGGCGTCAAAATGAGAGAGCACGCAGTCTGTGACAGCAGAGTCGATCTGCCCTGCCTGGCTCATTTCAGAGAGAATTGAAAGCACCTTTTGCTTATCAAAGCTTTCCTTGTAACTGCGGGCGCCTGAAAGGGCGCTGGTAATATCAGCTACAGCTGCGATCCTTTCCGGAAGAGTCAGATCCTTTTCAGACAGACCTTCAGGATAACCGGAGCCATCTAATTTTTCATGGTGGCGTACAGCGATCCTTCTCACTTCATCCGATACTACACCCTGCAGAATCGTGTTGCTATAGACTACATGGGTTTTCATAATTTCCATATCTTCAGGGCTTAGTCTGCCCGGAGATTCCAGGATTTTCAGAGGAATGGCTATTTTTCCAAGATCATGAAGAAGGACCCCGCAGGAGATGGCGCTGCGCGTTTGTTCATCCAGATTCATCAGAACGGCTAGTTCATAGGCAATGCTTACGGCTGTCAATGTATGGGTGACTGTATGACGGCTGGCAAAATCAATAATAGCGATAACCATATGAAGGTATTGATCAATTTCCTGGCTGGTAAAAGGGATTCCTGTCAACATTTTTTCATAATCAGGATCATCCAGAGGATGGGCGTATTGATTCAGGTCCAGATCAAGATCTAACAGCAGCTGGACCAGCTCCGGGTCAAACTGACTGCCCTTTAAACGGAGGAGCAGCCGTCTGCACTCTGCTTCATCAAGGCGGCTCATGTACATAACATCAAATCGGTCCGCCAGATGTATCAGTTGAGCCAAATATATCTGGTCCGCTGATAAAGGGCTCTTGGAACAGAGCTGTGACCAGGAAGCGTGATGATACAAAATTCCAATGGAGCAATCAGCCAGAGGAGAAAAATATTTTGTAAAAAGATAGCCATATATGGAGTGATCCCACACATCATGAGTTTCAAACTGAACGAGGCGGTCGATTTCTTCTGTTTTGTAAGCGCCAATATCATGAAGCAGCGCCAAGAGGCAGATATCTCTTTTCCTAATCTCGTCTGTCATATGTCCTGATTTCTCCAACAGCTTTGAAACAAGATAGGAAACCCGAAAACCATGGTCGATTAATCTTGGGTCTACATGATTGCACATCCTGTGAATGATCTCAATAATCTCCCTGTTGCCAATTTGCTGCTGATAAGTAAACATATTGATTCCTCCTTGTTTTCCTTTGTATTTTATCACAGGCACAGTGGGGCTGCAAGGCAGGGCCTCTATTTTTAGTCTGATGGCTGCTTTTCCGTTTCAACAGGCAGGAACATGGTATAATAGTTTTTGACAAAGAGGAGGTGGGGATATGACGATTCAATTAATCGCAATGGATGTAGATGGAACTTTGGCAGACTCTAAAAAAAGAGTGGGAGCGCGCACAGTCCGGGTTATAGAGGAAGCAGCGCAGCGGGGTATACAGCTGGCGGTCTGCACAGGGCGCAGTACCAGGGAAATAAGGGAAATCGCCGAAAGGCTGCCTTGGGTACTTTATGGCATTACAGCAAATGGCGCTTATTTGGTGGATTTGCGGAAGCAAAAGATCATAGATAAACAGCTGCTGTCCATAGAGGATATTCGGAGCATTTATGGCTGTCTTAAAGGTTTTGATATGATGTTTGAGCTTTATACGGAAGATAAGGTACTGGCGCCGGCCCAGTGTCTCAAGGATTTAGACCATTACGGAGTGGGGAATCTAAAGGAACTGGTTAAATCCAGCAGAACCGGTATTGAGGATTTTGATAATCTCCTTTATACAAGGACCGAGGGGGCAGGAAAGATCAATATCTTTTTCACCAGCCCGAAGCAGCGAGATCAGGCTGCTGAGCGGGCAAGGGTTCTGCCCTATTATATGACCCACCAGGAGGCAACTAATCTGGAATTTACAAAAAAAGGAACAACAAAGGGCAGGGGCCTGCAGCATCTGGCAAAAATGCTGCAAATTGAATCGCAAAATGTAATGGCAATTGGCGATAACAACAATGATATTCCCATGTTGGAATACGCTGGGCTTCCTGTTGCCATGGGAAATGGGCTGGACTCTCTGAAAGAGATCGCTGCTTTTGTTACGAAAACAAATGATGAAGATGGTGTTGGATATGCCATCGAGCAATTGGCATTATAATAGAATTTAGGAGGTTTTTTATGACAGAGCCGCTTTATTTGGAGGTTTTTCGGGAAGAGGCCGGAATCAAAGGCTTTTTTTCCACAAAGTATGGAGCTAATCCGGGGAGTCCCTATGACAACCCACAGGTGCTAAAACAGCTGGGTTTGGAGCATATGCAGATGATCTGGCCCGAGCAAGTGCACAAGGATCATATTGAGGTGATTGACAAGAGGGGAGAGGGGCCTGTAAGCTTGCCGAATACGGATGGTTTGATCACCAACGTTTCGGGAGTGCTCCTGACAACGGTGCACGCTGACTGCCTTCCTGTCTGGTTTTATGACCCGGAGAAGAGGGCCATCGGGCTGGTCCATGCAGGCTGGCGGGGCACTGCAGCAGGGATTGCAGCTAAAGCAGTTGGGTTGCTGGAGCAACATTACGGCAGTGAGCCGAAAACGATTTTGTGTTCCATAGGACCTGGTATCAGTGCATGCTGCTTTGAAGTGGGGCCGGAGGTCTATGAGATTTTTAAAGAAAAGTGGGCCTTTGCAGAGGAGTTCGCACAGAGGATAGGCGATACTTATAAAATGGATTTAAAAGGTCTGAACTGCAAGCAGTTGACAGAGGCTGGAATATTGGAAGATCAGATTGAAATCAGCCCCCACTGTACTTATTGTGAACCGGAGCTCTTTTGTTCCTACCGGAGGGAAGGAGGCACTTATCTGCGTATGGGAGCCGGAATCTGCTTGCTGTGATTATGAGCGAATAAAAACGGAGCCTATAATGGCTCCGAGGTGATGGTAACATCAGCAGGTGTAAAACCGCCCTGTGCTATTGGGCCTGCAGAAAAAGCAGGTTCGGCTCCGGAAGGGACAGCAATTGATGACGTCGGGATATGATCCTCCGGGGAAAAGCGATATTTTCCGCGGCGGTGGGGCGAGTAGACCGCTTGATTTAAGTCGTGCAGACGGCCTTCTTCAGCGATCATATTGTCAGCAGACTTTCGCTTGAGCCGCTGCTTTTTCATTTCCATTTTCAGCCGCAGAGCTTCATCGTTCTGCTCTTGTTTCTCGGCTCTCTTTTGTCTCAGCCGAGTTAACTCTTCTTCATTGAGCCGGCGTACTTTTCTGCCTCCTCTTACCAGCAAGTTCTGATAAGAGCGGATAGCGGCTCTGGTCTTCATTTGCTCGTCTGTATCGTTAAGGCTGCAGGACATTCGAAGTTTTGCAATTTTTCTCCGTGCATCTCCCATAACCCATTGGACCTGGGCTTTGGAATTAGCCGAGGCTAGCTGCGCATAAGTGCCTGCAGTCCGATAGTTGGCCTGATTCATTTTTTTCCGCAGCTCTTTTTGTTTCTGCTGTTTCTCTTTGATTTCTTCCTGCATTTCCTTCATTCGGTCTAACAGCCTCTTAGCATCCTCTGCTTCTTGCTGCCAGGGCATTTTTGGCGATGTTTCCTTTTGGCCCTGATTCAGGGACCAAGTTAGCTTTTCCTGTGCGAGAAGGTAAGCGCCTTTTCCCGGTTGGCCCGACTGGGAGGAAAGCTGATTCAAAGCATTTAAAATAGCTGCTTTGCCTGCCTCAAAGTTTTCCTCACTGCTTCCCATTTGTGTTAAAAATTCCTCTGACACGATAAGATAGCTGCCTTTGCCTAAGGAAGCAGCCAATTGAGCTAATTCCTGTTTATTCATAGTTCCGGAATAAAAGATTTGGATATCTGGAAAGCTTTTTTGCAATTGGTCGATGATTGTTGTAGTTTGCACCTGCCAGTCAACTTGCTGCTTCCAGTTTTGGGAGATATCAGCCAAGTCTTTGTTCTGGGAAGTGGCAAAAGTGCTGCTGCAGCTGCCAGCCAGCTCCACT
>CAUEYG010000033.1 GCA_959021945.1 uncultured Eubacteriales bacterium
ATTCCTCGTGTTTGCTCCCCTTTTCTGTTGCTGTCGCTGCTTTGTCCGTTTTCCACACAAAGGTATGATCTTCTACGGTAAAGCTGACGGAGAACGCTTTTATAACTCCGGTTTCTCCTGTAATCTGCACTTGCGCGGTATAGGTGCCTACACCGAAATCAGCCTCTGGTTTTACCGTAAAGGAAGTGCTTTCACTTGGAGCAAGTGTCTCTTTCATTCCTGCTGTATCTACCGTAAATGCATCGGCATTTGTTCCTGTTACACCAGCTTTGATCTCTGAAACATTCACATTTCCTGTATTCCTGATACGGAAACTGTTTTCCGATGCTTCGCTATCTCCCACATGCTTGGTATCGAATGTAAAATCTGCCGGCACTTCTAACTCATATTGCTTTGGATGAACCGTAATCCTTGCTATTGCCGATTTCCTTTCTATCGTATCGGTAACTTCCACTTTGTAGTTAGTTGTTGCTGCCGGAGATACTGCCACTTGCTTTCCTTGAAGCGCCTGCTCTTTCCGATCATTTGCATACCAGGTATAAGAATACTTGCCGCTTCCGCCTTGTGCATTGGCAGTAAGTGTTACCGATTGTCCTTCGACAATGCTTGCTGTGCTGGCATTGAGAGAAACCTGCAATGCGCCATTTACTTTGAAAGAAACATCTACCTTTGCAGAAGTACCTTGTGTCGTCTTAATTTCTATGCTTTCGTTATAGTTTCCGGCACTTAAGTCTGCCCTTGGTACAACGGTTGCGCTTGCTGTCCCATTTGGTTCGATTTCCGTTGTTGAGAAAGAAACGTTATAATTTTGACTGGTCGGAGTTTGCAGCGTAACCTTGCTGTTACCTTCGTTTGTAATCGTTACCTTTTGACCTGCAACACTTCCATATCCCTGATTTTGAGTACCAAAATCTAAAGTACCTTGCCCAGCTGAAATTGTATAGGTTTTCTCTGTTGCCGCCGGAAGTGTAAGATTCACATCTTTTTCCGGTGTACCGGAGATCGTAAAACCGTCCTCTGTTTTGGCTACTTTCAAGCCATTCAAGCCTTGAATGAAGCCAAAATACTCCTCCGGAAGGAAGTATCCGTCAGCCACGTCTACTGTGATAGCTTGAATCGCTGTATTCGGAGCGACTTTCTGATTTCCATTCTCTGATGTGATCTTTAACCCTGTGTTTGCAGTAATATTCACAGCAGTTTTTTGTTCTTCTGTCGCCAAAACAGCGTATGTCATTCTTTGGAGTGTATCCGTTGTTTCCAGCCATACTTTACAATTTGCAAAATCATCTAAATTCATATCCCTTGCAGAAACGGACGTTTCCTCTGTGATCTTCTTTGCCCATGCTCCAGTCCGATTTTGCACAACCAGATAGGTCTCTTCCGGAACCTTTGTCAATGTAACCTGACTCTTGTCATAAGACACCTGTGCTGATCCGAGCTCGTCCGTACCGTATCTTAATATAAAGGCATCCTTCGTTTCCAACACTCCCTCAGAGGATGCTGCTGACGCAGCAGATGCAAAGATGACCGATGACAGATTCAATTCAAAAGCGGGCATCAGCGCATCGTAACAATCATCCACAAGGTCGCTGCGCACATAGTTGCCAGGCACCGCCACCAGCGCATAGTGATTGTCATCGTAAACACCACGCTTGTAAGGCGCGCGGAGCCAAAAATAGTCGGCGCCAGCGGCGCCCCAATACTGCTTATCAATACGAAGGCCCGTATTCAATTTCTTACTCAAATCCTCATTCAAATCCTCATTTTTAAGGTCAATGCTCCCAACCGTAATATACTGATCATCATTATAATCACCGTAAGCAAGATACAAGGTATCTGTTGTCGAATAGACCTTGTTGTTCTTCGTATCCTCGGTATAAACCGTCGTCTTGTTCATCCATGTTCGTTCATCATCTGTAAAATAGGAAGCCTTCAAGCCTTCTAATGTACTTCTAAGCGGACTTGCTCCGTAATGGTTCGGGTAGACCTTGGCCCCTTCGTCCAGTCCAACTCCATCCACGTAACTGCAACCCCAGTCATCAGTATATGTTTTCTCGACATTCCAATTTGGTTCAAACTGTTGATTTTTTTCTAGTGGGCTTGCGGCAAATAATGTTATCGCTTGATTTTCCGGCTTTTCCTGATCTTCCTGATCTTCTTGATCTTCTTGATCTTCTTGATCTTCCTGATCGCTCTGACTTCCGGCAATCCACCACTCTTGATTGTTCTTACCAAAATAGACCTTCGCCGGATTTATACCATCTCCATCATCTCCATCATCTCCATCATCTCCTGTTCGGTCATCCGTATTAAAATCCTTTAATTCCTCCACTGTCGCAAACTGTGTGCTGTCCGGCGATTCTGATTCTACCCCATGGACTTCTTTGGTAACCTGCGGAAATACCGTTCCTATCACTGCTATAGCCAGTAGAAGCGCCATCCCTTTCTTCCTAATCCTTCTCGCTTTCAACTTCTTCCTCCCTTCTCCATTCCTCGTGTCTGCTAAGAATAAATTTCTGATATACTTGTTTTCTTAATTTCCATGTATGTCCATGCTTCAGATGTCCTTGATAACTATTCAGGCTTTGCGTAATCTCGCCAAGCGTTTTCGTCCCATCT
Organism: uncultured Eubacteriales bacterium; assembly: GCA_959021945.1. Classification (GTDB taxonomy): domain Bacteria; phylum Bacillota; class Clostridia; order Peptostreptococcales; family Anaerovoracaceae; genus Hominibacterium. The sequence continues at coordinate 2,620 of CAUEYG010000033.1, forward strand.
GCATATTGTTTCTGAAAGGCTTTTAACCGCCGCTTGAACCGTTTTTTATTGGAGGTTCTCAGCCTGCGGATGACCTTTCCCGTGTCGGTAAGATAAAAATGCCAGCCGAGAAAATCAACTCCTTGCGAAATGGGGAATATCTGTGTTTTCTGATTAAATTCCAATCGTTCTTCTGTGATTAGTTCCCGCATTTGTTTCAGACATTCCTGCAAGTATTCTTTGCTCTCGTGGATTAAAACTCCATCATCCATATAACGGACATATCCTTTGATACGAAGTTTTTCCTTTATGAACCGGTCAAGTCTGTCTAGGTAGTATAGCGCAAACCACTGGCTGCTCTGATTCCCCATAGGCAATCCTTTTCCTGTATCCGCAGCATAGCTGTCTATAATCCGATAAAGCAATGTTTTCACTTCCTCGTCCGGAAAGCGAGACAGTTTCTCTTTTAATACCGCATGATCAACGCTTGGAAAGTATCTTCGTATGTCAAATTTCAGTATATATCCGTCTGCACCATGGGCTTTATAATGACGACGGAAAAACTGTTCCAGCCGGTTTATCGCAAAATGTGTTCCTTTGCCTTGCCTGCATGCCGCATTATCATAGATTAATCTCGGGTCAAAATATGGACGCAGTATGGTATCGCAAAGCAGGTGCTGAAATACTCTGTCTGCGAAAGATAACGCCTGTATCTCCCGTTCTTTCGGATCATATATCATAAATTTATGATAACCGCTTGGCATATAAGTGCGCTTTCTAAGACGCTCCTGGAGATACCATAACTGCATATGCAGGTTGTTTTCATATTGAATCACTTCGGTTTTCTGATGTTTTCCCCTGGCACTTTGCCGGTATGCCCGATAAATGTTTTCAAATTCCGTCAGGCGTTCATACATCTATATTCATTCACCACCTTATTTTCATAGAGCTGTCAGTGCAGAACAATCCGTTCTGCCACAGAAAGAAAGTATATTCGTCCTTTCTTCTGACAGCATGTGTTTTTCCAGAACTTTCTTCTGAAAAGGAATTGAATTCCTTTGCCTTATGTGCGGGACAGCCTCCCTAGGTCTGCCATCTGACAAAAAGGCCATGCGGGCACCAGCGCATTGTTACTATTATCTACATTGTTGTTGTTCACATAGTTGCCAGGCACCGCCACCAGCGCATTGTTATTGTCATTGTTATCATCATTCTTGTTCGGCGCGCGGAGCCAAAAATTACCATTACAATTCAATCCCTATATGCAAAGAGGATTACTCCCCGGCATACCGTCTGTTATCACTTTTCACCCATGCTCCAAGCATATTTTGGCAATCATACAGCTTTTTTGTAATCTGTTCATACTGCTTAGGCAAAATACACTGCTGTTCCATGGCAAGCTGTGAAAGATAGGCGAGCATTTTCATATTTGTAAAAGCCTGTTGCTGATAATTTTTTCGGATTTCCAACCTTTCTTCCAATAAGCGCTTACTCTTGACCGCCATTCTCACTTCATTTGCAAACAGTAATTGTTCTACAATGGCAATGGCATAATTCTGCAAGCGGTTTGTTAAGGTAAATCGAAACTTCTTTGGAGATTTATCACTAATCGTCAGTACATACCTGCACAGATCTTTTGTTTTTGTAATAACGGTTAATTCTGATTGTTTCACCACTGTCATCACTTCCCATTTCTGTTTTCTGCTTTATGGATAACGGCACAGGACAGACTTGTGCTTAATTTTTAGTGTAACAACCAAAGCGCAACAAAAGCGTAACAAATTTCAGCCCAACATAAAAAAAATCAAAAAAATTCGAGGCCTCCTCGGAACCTCGAAAATTCATGACCCATTATTTGATTGTTTCGCCACCCTGAAAATAAAGTTCCCCATTGCGGATTTCCGCCCAACTGTATGCCGGCAGGTAGTCGTTCTGGTACTGGTTGGCCGCCACCGGATCGCCCTCCAAAAAGTGGTAGAGATCACAATCGAATGTTTCCGGCCGGACGGCGTAACTGTTCCACTCTTTCCGCAGAATTTCCTCAGCCCCCACTTTTTTCAGCGCCCTAGTCAGCTCATGAAAGATGATGCGGAAATAGGATTTACCGGAAGGTGTATTCCCAGCATCTTCAAACAGGGCGGCATAGGCTTCGCCCGAAGTGACGGAAGCACCCCGGCGGTCTACCAGATACGCCAGAAGTTCTTTTGCCTTGCTGCGCTCAAACTTCACCGGCTGTCCGTCCACAAAAAGGTCGAACCCACCGAAAGTCTGAACTTGGATACGGCTTTTGCTTTTGGGCGCACCGTAAATAAAGGTCAGTTCCCGCTCCACATCCTCCTTTTCCACCGGTTTGAGCAAATAGCCGGTGGCGTGCATGGCAAAGGCATCTACCGCATACTGGGAATAGCCCGTCACAAAAATGATGTGAATATCTGGCCTCAAATTTTTCAGTTCTACAGCTAATTGCAGGCCGGTCATTCCGCCCAGCTGTATATCCAGAAACGCCACATCTGCGGGCTGTTTTTTTAACTCTTCCAAAGCATCTTCCGGCCACCGGAACGGTAAAATTTCCGCCTCCGGCCTTGCGCTGTGCAGGGCGGATACCAAACCGTTTAACATGAGCAGCTCATCGTCAACAGCTAAAAATCGCATATGCTGTTCTCCTTTCTACCAGGGTATCCGTATCGTAACAGTCGTACCCATATTGCTACTTTCTATTTCCAGACTGCCATTGACCATTTCTTCCAGTCTGCTGCGGACATTGGAGATGCCGCTATGGGCATGGCTGCCAAGGTTGGGCATCTGCTTCGCCCGCTCTATCCCGATGCCATCATCCACGATGGTCACTATGATATATTCCGGCCTTTTCTCTGTCCGAATCGTAATCGTACCGCCTGCTTTTTTGTGTAAGATGCCATGCTGGACGGCGTTCTCCACAAGAGGCTGCAAGGTCAGGGGCGGGATAAAAAAATCGCTGATTTCAATCTGGTAGATGATCCGAAGCTGATCCCCGAACCGCTGCTGTTCCAGATACAGAAAATTCATCACATGGTTCAGCTCTTTTTCAAAAAGGATCGGCTCACAGGCCTTTAAGCTGTCCATGTTTCCCCGCAGAAAATCCGAGAATTTTCGAATGGAAGTTTTTGCCGCTTCCGGGTCGGTTCCGCACAGCTGGTAGATGGCCCCCAGGGAATTGTATAGAAAGTGGGGCTGTATCTGGCTGAGCATGATATTCATATGCTGTTCGGCCAGTTTTTTTTCCTTCTTTGCCAGCTCCCACTCCTGTTCCCAAAGCGCCACCTCATGTTCGAATTGGATGTTGACCAGAATAAACAGCAGGGCCAAGGCCACGCCGATATTGACAACTGCAATTCCACGGGTGAACATCTGCGCCGCACCCCCGCCCAAGGGTACGAAGATATAAAGCAGGAAGAACAAGACCTCCCTCCGTTTCAGCCTTTTGCGGCAAAGAATCACCAGGGAGGTAAACAAAAAGTAGCAGAACAGCGGCACAAGCTGGGAGATCAAAAACAGCGGACCGCGCTGGTATCCATCCCCGGTCACATAGAAAAACGAGCCGGTAAACGGGCTGATGACAGCAAAAAAGACCTGTACCCCGCATACCGCCGCTACGGACAGGAGACATCGTTTTTTTACCCTGCCACCAAGCCGCAGATAGGCGACAATATAGCGGGAGAAAAAATACAGTACAAAGGCCGAAGCAGCATAGAACAGCGCACTTCCCGCCAACAGGAGGTTCTTTTCCCACTGTTCGTCAGGGGCATGGAGCATCCAGTCAGAAAGGTCGCCCGTAATCATAAAGACGTTGGAAACGGACACACCTAAAAAATACAGGTTCAACCGCTGTTTGTATCGTTTGCCGCTGAGGAGGTAGGCAATGGGAATCAGCGTCAGGATGATGCCGACAAAATCCAATGCGATATTTGCGGTTATCATTCGTTCCAGTTCTATGTCCATGCCGTCCACCTCGGCTTTCTTTTGCTCCGCCAAACGATTATGTAGCGCATAGGATTAATACCCTAATGTGTCATTGACCAGTATTACATGAATACGGCCGGAAACCGGGCTGAATCTTGTTGTAACCGTATAAGAGCATATGGTCTGGCCCGGCTTCAGACAGTCGCCGCATTTGCCCGTAGCTGCACAGGGCGTATGTTTGCCCAGCCTGATACAGTTGGGAGGACAGGCGTCTGTATGAATTCTGGATAAAGCCGCTGTTTCATCTTGTGCGATTTTGTTTGCTCCTGCAACAACAATCACTTTGCCCGGCCCAAAGCACATGGCTGCCACACGATTTCCTGTCCCATCAATATTAACAAGCTCCCCTTCCAGGGTAATGGCATTGGTGCTAGTCAGGTAAACGTCAGCAGTAAGGGTCTTGCGCCTTTCCTCATAAGCTTTTTCAGGCGGCGCTTTTGTAGCGTCTATGACCTTTTTCAGCTGCTCCTTGATACCAATCTGATCTAAAGTAGCAGAACCGCCCCAGGAAACCACATGCTCCTCTTCAATAAGAGAGAGAATTTTTTCCCGGGCTTCCTGCATTGTCTCACAGTAATATCCTTCCATATTACGTTTTTCCAGGTTTTTAATAATTCTTTCGATTTTCTTTTTGTTTGCTGCTTTTGCGTTTGCATCCCACATATTACGTTCCTCCACCTCATTCTTTTTCCTGCATCCGTGCCCTGCTCATCTGAGGATTCACTGCAGATTTACATTCCAGAGCAATGGCGGAGGCTTTCATGCCATAGGCCGCCAGTTCTTCGATTTCCATACCCTTTACAGCACCGTCTAAAATGGCTGCAGAAAAAGCATCTCCTGCACCTTCTTCATTAGAAAAGGCGAGAACCTGCTCTGGTCTTAAAATGCCTTCCTTCATCCCTTCTTTATAATATACACCGCCGCCGCTCATGGTAATAAACAACTTTTTCACACCCTGGTCCCCAAACCACTGGCCGGCTTCCATCAGCTGCTCTTCACTGAAGATGGCCATTCCGCAGATCGCCGACGCTTCCGCCCGGTTAGGCTTAATCATTTCAAATGCACCGATAAAATCCTGAATCTTTTTTGCATCCTCCTCTGTATGAGGGTCAAACATCAGAGGAGCCTTTACCACTTCTGTGGCATATTGAATCACTTCCTTGGGAAGCGTTCCGTCTATGCAAACCAACTTTGCCTTGTTCAGCTCCTCCGCGGCTTCATCAATGAGGCTCTTTGTCATTGATTGGTAAACATCTGTATTATCCACTGCGAATTCCAAATCACCGATAATATTTAATATGGTGATATTCATGGCTGTATTTTGTCCTTCCACTAATTGAAAGAAACTTGTATCTACGCCTATTTCCTTGAGTTCTGCTTTTGCTTCTTTTCCCACAAAGTCTTCGCCTGCTACAGCCACAAGAGCCACGTCAACGCCCAGCCGCCCTAAATTCTCTGCAATGTTTCTGCCGGTACCGCTGTAGGAAGCTGCAATAATACCCGGATTTTCTTGGTCCGCCATCATCTGCTCCAGGGCATTTACTACGATTTTGCCTTTTGCTCCGCCGATTACGATAATATCACTCATTCTTTTTCTCCTTGAATTCTCTCAAATTAGTCTTTCTGCCAGTTGGTTATAAGTTTTCTGCAAAAATGCTGCCGCCAATAAATTCTCTGATAATCGAATTGTTTGGAATCATTGTTTCATCTTCAATCACTTCAAAAAAATTCAGAAATGTCAAAAGCCGCTGTGCATCGCTGTACTCTAATTCTGACTGTTCAATTTCCTCCAGCAGCGGCTGTGCGTGCTTTTTCAAAACTGCCAGTTCATATGTGAGGGCTGAATTAAAAAGTACGTCCGCCTCTCCATTAAAAGGAAAGATATTTTTGTCTTCCCCTTTTCTCACCTTTGGCCAGGAAGCGATGGTCATTTGGGCCGTGTGTCCCCGATACAGATGGTCTCTGACAATCCGCCGGAGCATTCTGGCGTCAGTGGTAGGAATTCGATTGTGACTGTCTACATTAAGCTGAGTAAAAGGGCTGATATAGATGCGAAACTTTTCTTCATCAGAAATATATTTTGTCAGTTCGCTGTTCAGTGCGTGAATCCCTTCTATGACAATGGGCTGGTGGGGCCGGATGGACGTGATTCTTTTGCCGTAACTCTTTGTTCCGTTAATGAAATCAAAGGTAGGAAGATCTACCGCTTTCCCGCTGAGAAGCCCATTCATATTTTCATTAAACAAGTTGATATCAATGGCTCCCAGATCTTCGTAATTGGGTTCACCCTCTGGGTCTAAAGGGGTATCTTTTCGCTCTACAAAATAATCATCTGTTCCCAGGTACAGCGGTTCCAGGCCATTGACTTTCAGCTGAATGCATAGCCGCCTGGCAAATGTGGTTTTGCCTGAAGAGGAAGGACCTGCAATTAAAATAATTCTCTTTTTTCCCTTTGTTATTTTATCTGCGATCTCTGCTACTTTTTTCTCATGAAGAGCTTCAGACAGCAGTATCAGTTCTTTACATGTTCCTTCCTGCACCTTGTCATTCAAGTCTGCTAAATAGGAA
>CAUEYG010000034.1 GCA_959021945.1 uncultured Eubacteriales bacterium
TAACGATTGGCAGAGTTTTAAAAAAAACAGTGTCCGAAATCTTGACAGAGCACCAATTATGCAAATGGACAGGAAATGGAACGGGATAGTTTTTACGAAAATGGTTCTGATTTAATTGAATTTGCCTCATCCGGCGTATATTATCTGTGCATCTATGATGATTACGAAATGGGAAATTATTCCTTCTCCCTTTCCAAATATGCTCCCAAGATTTCGGCAAAATCCTACAAACGGACTTATGGCGCAAGTTCCTTTTATATTAATGCAAAAAATAGCGGGAATGAATCTTTGCTATACTCTTCAAGCAACAGCAGCGTGGCGTCTGTGAGCAAGTACAGCGGTCTGGTAACTGTTGGAAAACCAGGTAAAGCAACGATTACAATTCGTGCACAAGGAACTTCCGCTGTAAAGAAAATTACCATCACTGTAGTGCCAAAGAAAGTTTCTCTGACCCTTGCAAAAGGTGGAAAACGATCTCTAAAAATGAAATGGAAGCGGGACACCAAGGCTACCGGCTACCAGGCGGTCATTGCTCAAAACAAAAAGTTTACCAAAGGTAAGAAAACTGCAACTATTACGAAAAACAAAACCACCGGCAAAACCTTCAAAAAGCTGAAGCGCAAGAAGACTTATTACGCAAAGGTGAGAGCTTATAAAAAGGTCGGAAGCACCAAGCTTTACGGTAGCTACAGCAAGATGAAGAAGGTTAGAGTGAGATAAGCTATGAAAATATGAAAAAGGGAGTGCTGTTTTCTCCTAGAGAGACTACCTACTCCTACTTTAAAGGATACGTGCTTTCATGATGTTTGTGAAAGCACGTATCCTTTTCAATTTCCCAGCCTGCTTGCAGTTGGCCAGAGCGCCTTGAGGTCCGAAAGTGTGTCCAAAATGCCGTTTCGCCCCAATCTGTACACATTCCCCAGGCGTGTTGCAGCCCGCCAGAGCGTCTGGGGGTCCGAAAGTGTGTCCAAAATGCCGTTTCGCCCCAATCTGTACACATTCTGCGGGCGCATCTCAGCCTGCCGGAGCGCCTCGGGGCCTAAAAGTGTGTCCAAACTGCCGTTTCGCCTCAATCTGTACACATTTTTCCGGCGTGTTGCAGCTTGCCGGAGCGCCTAGAGGTCCAAAAATGTGTACAAATTGCAATTTTCCCTCAACCTGTACACATTCCCCCAGCCTGCTGCCAGCTCGCCAGGCCGCCTGGCCCCAAGCATTCCCCAACTCGCCAGGCCGCCTCAGGCTCCCGCCTGCATCCAGCCCGCTGAGCGGGGCCTCAAGGCCCGCCCAGCGCTGGGATCTCAGCTTTCTGGCCTACCTACTGGTCTCAGGCCTCCTCTTTTCCCTCCCGGCCACTTGCGCAGGCCCTCACAAGGTGATAAGATAACAGTTATTGGAGGTGCAGACAATTGAACGAAAGCAGCATAAGGCGCGTTACCAACGAACGATTTTTTTCAAGAGGAAAATCTCTTTACAGAGGCAGATCCGTCTTTGACATGGACGTTATGAAACTAGGCGATGAAACCCACGTGGAGACCAGCGTTATGGGAGACAGCGGCACGGAATACACGACAGGCTTTATCCTGGAAGACGACGAAATTGTAGACTACTGGTGTACCTGTCCGGCAGCCAATCAATATGATGCCATGTGCAAACACGGCGTGGCCGCAGCTCTGGAATACCTGAGAACCCACCCGGCCCGTACGCCCCTTGAGAAGCGCGGCATAAGATTAAACCAAAAAAAAGAAACTTCCTACGTGATAAAAGAAGCCCTCTACAAAGCGGCCATGGAACAGCAGGCCCAATTTCTGCAAGGGAAGGTTACAGGAAACGTAGAACTCATCCCTATCCTGCGCAAAAGCTTTCACGGATGGGAGATCGAATTTAAAATAGGGATTGACCGCAAATATGTGCTGAAAGACCTTTACGCATTCGCCCAGGCCATGGAGCAGCGGGAAAAAGTCCATTATGGAAAGCAGCTGTCCTTTATTCATGAAAAAAGTGCATTTACACAAAAAAGCGCTGTGCTGGCAGACTTCATCACCCAGTGCGTCAGAGCAAGGGAAGGCTTGAGCGAAGCGGAACGGAGCGGATATCTATACATCAGCTCTTCCGGAAAAACGAGGACCCTGCCTCTGACCAAAGACGAATTGGCGTCTTTCCTCGATCTTTTGGATGGCGCAGCAGCCTGTCAATTGGAAAATTCAAGCAACGGAAAAAAAGGCATGCTGGAAATAAAAGACCAGGACCCGCGCCTAAAGGTTGCTTTGACCAAAGATAGCGATGATGGATACCTTTTAAAATTTCCGTCCTTTTACGCCATCTGCGGCGAGAAACAGATGTATGTCCTTTTAAAGAACACAGCCTACCGATGCTCCCCGGGATTTCGGCAAAGTATGGAAACCCTGTGCGCCAGCATGGGTGAAAAAACGGACTATCCTTATTACATAGCCCAGCGGGATATGAATGTATTCTGCACCAGCTTGTATCCCGGGCTGATCCAGTACACCAACTTTCAAAGCGATGAGGATTTGTCCCAATACATGCCGGAAACCTGCACAATTCACATTTACCTGGATAAAGAGGACGGGCTGGTTACTTGCAGGCTGGAAAGCATCTACGGGGAGAAAAAACACAACCCTATTGCCGCTCTGTCAGCTGCAGACTTGTACAGAGACTTAGCTGCAGAACAGCGGGCTGTGGAAATTGCCAAGGCATACTTTCCGGAGAGCCAAGGGCAAGAATTTCTATGGTTTGACGAAACCCAGGAAGACCGCATGTATCAGCTCCTATCCACTGGAATTCAGCAGCTGGCCAGGACAGGAGAAGTGTACCTCTCCCAGGCGATAAACAAAATTTCCATCCAAAAGTCTCCTGCTGCAGGCATTCAGATTGACTTAAAAGGCGGGCTTTTGGACCTGCAGATTTTATCCGACCAGCTGCCTTATGAAGAGCTGGAAGGGCTCCTTGCCTCTTATCGGATGCGGAAAAAATACCACAGGCTCAAAGATGGAAACTTTATGATGCTGGAAGACAGCTCTCTGGAAGCCATTTCCGAGCTGACGGAGGGCCTGGATTTGTCCGAAAAAGCATTAAAAACAGGGAGCATCCAGGTGCCAAGATTTCGCTCCTTTTATGTGGACCAAGTTTTAAAAGACAGCCGAGGCCTGAGCATAAATCGTTCGTCAGCCTACAAAGAGCTGGTGCGCAGTATGAAAGCCGTAGAAGACAGCGATTTTCAAGTACCGGATATTCTGGAAAAAACCCTGCGAAACTACCAAAAAGAAGGATACCAGTGGCTCATGACCTTGGAAGCCCTGGGCTTTGGCGGTGTACTAGCCGATGATATGGGGCTGGGAAAAAGCGTGCAGATGCTGGCTTTTCTCTGGCAAAAAGCAGTTCAGGAGAAGGGAAAGCCCAGCCTCCTTGTCTGTCCTGCTTCCCTAGTCTACAACTGGAGAGAAGAGGTGGAAAAATTTGTGCCCCAGCTGAAAACCGCCATCATTGCAGGCACTGCAGCAGAACGAGAAGAACAGCTAAGCCAGTGGGAGCATTTTGACCTTTTGATTACCTCTTATGATCTGCTGAAGCGTGATATTGAATTATACGAGGGCAAGGAGTTTTACTGCCAGATACTAGATGAAGCTCAGAACATTAAAAACCAGAGGACGCAAGCTGCCAAGGCTGCAAAAGCCATCAGAGCCCAAGTACGATTTGCCCTGACCGGAACTCCCATTGAAAACCGTCTCAGCGAACTGTGGAGCATCTTTGATTTTCTTATGCCCGGGCTGCTGGGCAGCTACGCTTCTTTTCGCACAAAATACGAAAAAGCCATTGTCCAGGATCAGGATGACATTGCAGCCAAGCGCTTGCAGCGGATGATCAAGCCCTTCCTTTTGCGCAGACTCAAAGAAGATGTGCTAAAGGATTTGCCGGACAAATGGGAAACCGTAGTTTATGCAGAGATGGAGGGAGAACAAAAAGATCTTTACAGCGCCAATGCGCAAAAACTGCTGGCAGCAATCAAGAGCAGCGGTTCAGACGCTTTTGGAAAAGAAAAATTAAAAATTCTGGCTGGATTGACAAGACTGCGGCAGCTTTGCTGTGACCCTCATTTGCTCTATGAAAATTACACCGGAAGCTCTGCTAAATTGGATACTTGTATGGAATTGGTGCGCACTGCTGTTTCCAGCGGACATAAAGTGCTGCTCTTTTCCCAGTTCACTTCTATGCTGGCAATTTTACAGGAAAAATTAAAGCAGGAGGATATCCTCTGTCACATTCTGACAGGGTCTACTTCCAAAGAACAGCGCGCAGAGCTGGTAAAAGCGTATAACCAAGATGAAGTGCCGGTTTTCCTCATTTCCTTAAAAGCCGGGGGTACAGGACTCAACCTGACAGCAGCTTCGATTGTCATCCACTTTGACCCATGGTGGAATCTGGCGGCGCAAAACCAGGCAACAGATCGGGCCTACCGGATTGGGCAGGAAAAGGAAGTGACCGTATACAAACTCATTGCCAGGGACACCATTGAGGAAAAGATTCAAAAATTACAGGAGCAAAAGGCCCAGCTGTCCCAGCAGATTATTACAAAAGAAAGTATGGCAATCTCAGCCCTGACCAGGGAAGAGTTTGCAGAATTGCTTAAATAAACCCGTCTTTATGCCGATTAATATAACAAGAGCATAGGGAGGCGGAAACAGTGAATATAAATCTACCGCAAGGGTATCATAAGGCGGACTCCGGGGCAGCAGGTGCAGCCTTGGAAGAATTGGCGTCAGGGTCAGCTGTTCCAGGCAAACCCAGCCCAGGAGACAAACCCGGTGCAGGGGATAAACCCAGCCCAGGCGACAAACCCGGTGCAGGGAACGAACCTGGCCCAGGGAACAAACCCGGCGTCAGCGGGCAGACAGAGCAAATCCCGCCTGGCAATTCAAACAAAATGAATCAAGGACTGCAGCAGCTGGAAGCTGATACAGCCCAGGCTATGGAAGCCATGATATTGAAAGCAGCAGAGCTTCCAAAGGAAAAACGAAAGGACATGGCCCAGCTTTCCCAGGAGAGCAAGGGCGTATCAGAGACCAGAGTTTGGGATGAAAGAGCAGAGACTGCTGCATGGAAACGAATTTTGCAGTGGTTTCCTCCCCAGGGGCAGGAAATTTCACAACAGATCAAAGAACTGAACAAGATCTATGTGCATCTGCTGGAACAAATCAACAGCAATGTGGCGGCAGGGAGCCAAGCCCCCTATATCGACAAGCTGCAGCAGATTCTCATTTACCAAATTGACCTGCTGTTAAAAACGGCAACCCCGGACCTGCAGACTTTTTTCCGCGTATATGGCACTGAAAATAGCCTTTGCAGACTGGAAGCATCTCTTTTCTTTGCAGTAACAGGTAGGCAGCTGTCCCTGGAGCAAGTCAAAAGACAGTGGGACTCAGCAAGTCAGACAGGGAGACAGTATTTTCAGGTACAAGGAAAATCTGGATTTTTAGCAGGGGAATCCTTCTCCTCGCCAGACGCCTCATCAGGCGACCTTTACTGCAGGCAGGGACTCGCAAAAAAACAGACCAGCCTCCCCTTTAGCAGTGCCCAGCAGCTGATTGCGGCAGCCTCAGACAGCCACTCTAGAAAGAAAGATTATGAGAGGGTAGGGGAGCATTTTTACAAAATAGCAGATCTGCAGCGGGCAGATCGATTTATCAAAGCAGTAGGCGGAACATCGGATCATCTCTTTTCCAGAGCAGAATTTACATCAAAAGACCAGAGCTTATACGGCTTGCTTTGGGCTGATGAAAAGTTAAAGCTAGAACTGTTTTTTCAGAAAGAACCTGTTGCAGATCCTTTGCGAAGAGACGTAGGAACTGCTCTGGAACGCATGACAGCCTCTTATGTGCAGCACAGAAATCCCGTGCAAAAAAGAAATTATGCCTTTTCTAGAGAGCCGGCCTATGCGGTGTACTGCTACACCATGGAGCGTTATCAACATGGAACAAAAGTCAATAAGGCTATTCGAGATGGCTTTCTCTACGCCTTAAAATATTTCCTCCAAAAATCCGGAAGTTCTGAATCTGCAAAGAGTGAGGAGCAGAAGGGATTTTTTCAGGAAACCATCAGCAAAGATGGACTTAAGCAGGATTTGGAAAAGGGAAGCAAAATCATAGAGGAGGATTGGAAGCAGTTTCTCTCCCAAATGGGATATGATGACGAATTGCTCCAGCTGACCGCCAGCCTTTACGGTCCATGGGCTGCTATCATAAAGCCGGAGGAAGAGCCGGACGATAGAAAGAAGAAAAAGTGGGAATCCCTTGCAGTAGCCGGAGGCATTGCAGCCGCAGCAGTTCTGGTTATATTAGCCATTGTCTTTCTCTAAAGACGCCTGCCATTGGAAAAAACGGCAAATTATATGAAGGATATAAGCACAAGAAAAGAGACTGTCGCCTCAAGGTTTGTTTACCTTAATGGGACAGTCTTCTATTTTTTCTCGTTATTTTTTTGATTCTGCGCTGTTGGCCCCAGGGGCCGCAGTACGGGTTTTCACCAGTGATGGAGCGGAAGGGTCTTTTACAATTTCTGTTAAGGAGCTTGCTAAGCCTGCAATTCCCTGTATATCAGACGGAATGATCAGCTTGGTAGCTCTTCCGTCAGCTGCAGCCTGGAAAGCGTCCAAACTCTTGATCGTCAGCACTTCCTGGGTTGGATGGGCTTCTGACAGCATGCGCAGACCATCGGCTGTTGCCTGCTGGACCATACGGATGGCCTCGGCTTCTCCTTCCGCCGACTTGATAGCGGATTGCTTGGAAGCTTCTGCCTCTAAGATGACAGCCTCCTTATTTCCTTCTGCAATGAGGATGGCGGATTTCTTCTCCCCTTCAGCCCGGAGAATGGCTTCACGCCGCTCACGTTCCGCCCGCATCTGTTTTTCCATAGCCATCTGAATATCACGAGGCGGATTAATATTTTTTACTTCCACTCGATTAATCTTGATTCCCCACGCATCAGTAGCTTCGTCTAAAACAAGGCGAATCTTGGAATTAATGTGCTCACGGCTGGTGAGAGTACCGTCCAGCTCCAGCTCTCCAATAATATTACGCAGGGTAGTGGCGGTTAAATTCTCAATGGCAGCCATAGGATTTTCAACCCCATAAGAATAAAGCTTTGGGTCAGTAATCTGAAAGTACACTACCGTGTCGATTTCAATGGTTACATTATCCTTGGTGATCACAGGCTGAGGCGGGAAATCAATGACATGCTCTTTGAGAGAAACCTTTCTGGCCACCTTATCGATGAGGGGAATTTTAAAATGAAGCCCCACCTGCCAGGTAGCGTAGTAGGCCCCCAGCCTTTCCACAACATAGGCGTTTGCTTGAGGTACGATTCGGATGTTTGTCACAATCAGCCAGATAACAAGTACAATCAGGATGATTGGAGCGATAACGGACATAATGTTCATGTGTTTTCCTCCTTTTCTTTACACACAAAGAATGATTAAACAGCTGGCGTGACAATGAGCTTGACGCCTTCCACGCCATCAATGCGTACTGTAGTACCGCTTTCAATGGTTACATGCTCTTCCTTAGCAGCTGCTGACCAGACGAGACCGTCTACTTTGGCCTGACCTACATGCAGCGGCTCAATTTTTTTTATGACAAGAGCTTCTTTTCCTACCAGGGCGTTAACGTTAGTCTTTTCACTGCCCACCTTTAATTTCCTTTTGACAAAAGGCCTGGTAAAATAGATGAGCAATATGGAAACTACTAGAAATACTGCAACCTGTATACCTACAAAAAATCCTGCCATCGCTGCGATAGAAGCAGCAACAGCGCCTCCTGCAAACCAAATGGTAGTCAGACCCATGGTAAGAGCCTCGACGATACCGCAGACTGCAGCAATAGCCAGCCAGATAATAGCGGCGCTTACAGTAATTCCAAAAATAGTCATAATGCTGTCCCCCTCGTTTTACTACACACGAAAAACTTCTTTCTTTTATTTTACCACAAGATGGCCTTATTTACAGCGCCTTTTTTTTGAGTTGTCAATGTGGCGCTCCATGGCTTCTGCACCAGCCTCTGCATCCTTTTCTGTAAAAGCTTTAAAGATGAGTCGGTGCTCCTCAAGAACAGTAGTTAGATAGCTTTCCGCATGAATATCTTCAACAGAACGGTATTTAAAGTAAGTTTGATAGGAGGAAAGCAGCTGGCGCAGCATGCGATTGTGGGAAGCCTCGTAAATAATCTGGTGAAAGCCTGCATTAATGGTAAGCATTTTGTCCACGTCATTGCGCAGCGTATAAAACTCCATAAATTCAAAGGTTTCTTCCAGCGCATCCATTTCTTCCTCTGTGATACGGGCAATGGCCCATTTGACTGCCTGTATTTCGTAAATCTTTCGAAGCTCAAACATGTCTTCAAAATCCTGGTCAGAAAGCCCCACGACAAAGGACCCCCGGTTGAGGATATTTTCAACCAGCCCGTCGGCTTCCAACTGCCTGAGAGCTTCCCTGACAGGAGTGCGGCTCACCTTGTATTCGGTACAAATAGCCTGCTCCGTAAGCTTCTGACCGGGTTTTAATTTCCCGGTCAGAATATCTCGCTGCAATTGTGAAAACAGACTGGTAGAGATGGGAACATTTGATTTTGGAACATCAGAATGTTTGTAAAGTACCATAGCTGTCTCCTTTAGTTCAGGCTGTCAATTACAAATTTTGTAAAGTCGGATGCAGTATTGCCAGTGCCGTCTCCCGGAAGATTCAGAGCCTTTTGGGCATTGTCCAAAACAGCTTCCAGCTGGGCGGCTTTTTCACTGAAACCAATATGGCGGAGCATCATAACAGCTGCTCTTGCAATACTGGAAGGGTTGGCATATTCTCCGATTCCATCAGCAATCATTCTTGGCGCAGAGCCATGGATGGCTTCAAACATCGCGTAACGGCCGCCTACATTGGCGCTTCCTGC
>CAUEYG010000035.1 GCA_959021945.1 uncultured Eubacteriales bacterium
GCGGCCCAGAGCCAATGCTAAAAGCAGTATGTCAAAGAGCGGAAGACGGACAGTTTAGCTTTGAAGCCAGGATGGCCTGCGGCTTTGGGGGCTGCATGGGATGCAGCTGCGAGACAAAATACGGTGCGAAGCGAATTTGCAAAGAAGGACCGGTATTAGAAAAGGAGGAGATTCTATGGTAGATATGAGCGTTTCCCTCAGCGGGCTGACATTAGACAACCCTGTAATTCCTGCCAGCGGTACCTTTGGATATGGGAAGGAATATGCAGAGTTTTATGACCTCAACATACTAGGGTCCATTTCCTTTAAGGGAACCACAAGAGAAGCACGGTTTGGAAACCCGCAGCCCAGAATTGCCGAATGCAGCCAGGGGATGATTAACTCTGTAGGCCTTCAGAATCCAGGGTTAAAAGCAGTCATAGAAAAGGAACTGCCGGAACTGTCTCATATTTACAAAAAGCCGGTCATCGCTAATGTCAGCGGATTTTCCATTGAAGAATATGTAGAATGCGCCAGAGCCATGGACTGTCAGCAGCAGGTGGGAATCATTGAAGTCAATGTGAGCTGCCCCAATGTCCATGATGGGGGAATGGCTTTTGGCGTTTTGCCGGAAAGTGCAGCCCAGGTTACAAAGGCAGTAAAACAAGTGACTGCAAAGCCGGTTTACATCAAGCTCAGCCCTAATGTAACGGATATTACGGCCATTGCAAAGGCCTGTGAAGACGCCGGCGCCGATGGCCTGAGTCTCATCAATACGCTGATGGGCATGCGCATTGATCTTGAAAAACGAAAACCAGTGATTGCTAATAAAATGGGAGGTTTTTCAGGGCCTGCGATTTTTCCGGTAGCAGTAAGGATGGTTTATCAGGCTGCAAAGGCTGTAAAGATTCCAGTGATTGGAATGGGAGGCGTTGCCAGTGCCAGAGATGTGATAGAAATGATGATGGCAGGGGCTAAGGCTGTGCAGGTAGGCGCTGCTAATCTGGTCAATCCTTTTGCGTGCAAAGAGATTATAGAAGAACTTCCTAAAGTAATGGAAGAGCTGAAGATTAAAAGATTGGAAGATATTGTTGGAATTGTAGAATAGGAGGTGTGCTGTGGGAAAAGATGTAATCGTGGCTTTGGATTTTAAAAGTGGAAAGGAAGCCCTGGCTTTTTTAGACCGATTTACAGAAAGGAAACCTTATGTCAAGGTTGGAATGGAGCTTTACTATGCGGAGGGACCGTCCATTATTAAAGAGATTAAAAAGAGGGGCCATAAACTCTTTTTAGATTTAAAGCTTCATGATATACCAAACACAGTGGAAAAAGCTATGGCTGTTTTATCCAGGCTTGATGTGGATATGGTAAACCTTCATGCAGCAGGAACGATTGAAATGATGAAAGCAGCCCTGAGGGGATTGACAAGAGAAGATGGTACAAGGCCGCTTCTCATTGCAGTAACCCAGCTGACGTCTACCAGCCAGGAAAGAATGACGGAAGAGCTGCTGATCGAAGAGGATATTGATAAGGTTGTGATAAAATATGCAGAAAATGCTGATGTAGCCGGCCTGGATGGGGTGGTATGCTCCCCTCTTGAAGCAGGCAAAATCCATAACAACTGCGGTATGGATTTTCTCACGGTAACTCCGGGAGTGCGTTTTGACAGCGCCTCCAAAGGAGACCAGGTGCGGGTAACAACCCCGGAACAAGCAAAGGAGCTTGGCTCTGATTACATTGTTGTAGGAAGGCCTATTACCCAGGCTGATGATCCGGTGGCTGCATACAATCGCTGTATAAAAGAGTTTGTGGAGGTGTAACATGAAGAAAGAAATCGCAAAGGGACTGCTTTCCATTGGAGCAGTATTTCTAAGGCCGGATGAGCCCTTTACCTGGGCCAGCGGCATCAAGAGTCCAATCTATTGTGACAACCGGCTGACTTTGACTGCACCTGAGGTGCGCATTAAAGTGGAAGAAGGACTGGCTCAGATCATTGCAGACAATTACCCTCAGTGTGAAGTCCTCATGGGAACCAGCACCGCAGGAATTGCCCATGCGGCTATTACCGGTCATATTATGGGACTGCCTATGGGATATGTGCGCGGTTCAGCCAAAGACCATGGAAGGACAAATCAGATTGAAGGAAAGCTGGAAAAAGGACAAAAGGTAGTGGTCATTGAAGATCTTATTTCCACAGGCGGCTCTGTTTTAGATACAGTAAAAGCTTTACGGGAAGCCGGTGCAGAGGTCTTAGGCATTGCCAGCATCTTTACATATGGTATGGAAAAAGGAAAACAGAAAATGGCGCAGGCTGAAATAAAAAATATCAGTTTGTGTGATCTGGATACTTTGGTAGAAGTAGCGGCGGAAGAACATTATATTAAAGCAGAAGATGTAAACCGTCTGATTGCATTTCGAAACAACCCTTCTGATGAAGGTTGGATGAAAGGAGACAAATAAATGGGAGAAGCAATACGCAATTTAATTAGCATTTTGGATATGTCCATTGAAGAAATCGACCACTTAATTGATGTGGCTGACGACATTGTGGCAAACCACGACGATTATATGGATATTTGTAAAGGAAAAAAGCTGGCCACTTTATTCTTTGAACCTAGCACCAGAACACGCCTCAGCTTTGAGGCTGCTATGCTGGAATTGGGAGGCAGTGTTTTAGGTTTTTCAGAGGCCTCCTCAAGCTCAGCTGCCAAAGGTGAAAGTGTCAGCGATACAGTAAGAACGGTAGGCTGTTATGCAGATATTATTGCTATGCGCCATCCAAAGGAAGGCGCGCCGTTGGTTGCCTCCAAAAGAACTACAGTACCGATTATCAATGCAGGAGATGGAGGCCATTTTCATCCAACTCAGACTCTGACTGACCTTCTCACCATCAAAAGAAAGAAGGGCCAGCTGGGGAACCTGACTTTAGGACTGTGCGGGGACCTGCAGTTTGGCAGGACAGTTCACTCTCTCATTGAAGCCATGCTCCGCTATCAAAATGTAAAATTTGTTTTGATTTCACCGGAAGAATTAAGGGTTCCTGAGTACATCCGGGAAAAGTTACGGAGTGCAGGGGTAGACTGGTGTGAAGTGGAAAGCATGGAAGATGTTATGCCTCAGCTGGATGTGCTCTATATGACAAGGGTACAGAGAGAGCGCTTTTTCAATGAAGAGGATTATGTTCGATTAAAGGATACCTATATTTTGGATATGGAAAAACTGGAGAATGCCAAAGCCGACTTGACGATCATGCATCCCCTGCCAAGGGTCAATGAAATTTCTGTCAAAGTGGACGATGATCCCCGGGCCTGCTATTTTGAACAGGCTTTGTGCGGCAAACATATTAGAATGGCACTGATTTTGGATTTGTTAGGAATAAAATAGGGAGGACTTGAAATGAACATTGATGGAGTAACAACAGGAATTGTTTTGGATCATATTAAGGCCGGAAAAAGTATGCAGATTTATAACTATCTGCGACTGGACAAGCTGGACTGCAGCGTAGCTGTGGTTCAAAATGTCAGCAGCAGTAAGTACGGAAAAAAGGATATCATCAAGATTGATGATGAGATCGAACTGGATTTTGAAATGCTGGGTTATATTGACAGCAACATTACCATTAACCGGGTAAAGGATGGAAAACTGTTGAAAAAACATCACTTGGAGCTGCCGGAGACCTTGACTGACGTGATCAAGTGCAAGAATCCAAGGTGCATTACCTCCATTGAGCAGGAGGTCACTCACGTATTCAAATTAGCAGATCGGGACAAGAAAATTTATCGCTGTGCATACTGTGATGTTGAGCACAAAGAGTACAGATAGTCCGGGTCTTCATCATGATCACTATGATAAAAGGAGAAAAAGAAGCTTATGTTTGACTTGATACAGGCCGGGGAGCGGACCTGGTATACGGACAGCCCTACGATCATAGGGATTTACCAGTTAGACCACAGTCATGTGTGTCTGATTGATACAGGAGAGGCACAAGCGGACGCTCTGGAAATACAGAAAATATTGGATCATAAGAACTGGAAGTTAAGCTTTATCATTAATACCCATACCCATATCGACCATCTGGGAGGCAACGATTACCTCATGAGCGCATGGGACTGCCCGGCTTACTCAACCAATATTGGAAATGCCTTTGCCAACTATGAAGACATGGAGGCTGCCTATATGTACGGCGGCGCTCCATGCGGGTCTTTGCGAAAGGTCTTTAAACACCCGGGACCTATTGGATTTCGTGATATTGAAGAATTTGATCTTCCGGAAGGCTTGGAATATATCTTGCTGCCGGGGCACAGTTTTGGCATGATTGGTATTAAGACTTCAGACAACATATGGTTTGTTGGCGACAGTGTTCTCAACAGCAAATGCCTGGACAAATACCAGTTTGGCTATTTAGTAGATGTGCAGGGCTATTTGGATACGTTAAAGCTGCTGGAAGAGTTGGAAGGAGCATTATTTATTCCATCTCACGGAGATGTTGTGACAGATATCCGCCCTTTGGCCAGAGGAAATCGGGACAATATCCATAAAAA
Organism: uncultured Eubacteriales bacterium; assembly: GCA_959021945.1. Lineage (GTDB taxonomy): Bacteria > Bacillota > Clostridia > Peptostreptococcales > Anaerovoracaceae > Hominibacterium. The sequence goes on from CAUEYG010000035.1 coordinate 4,521, forward strand.
CGGATCTTATTTGTTGGAAGCCTGTAAAAAGGGAAAGTTGTTCGATGATCTGCTGAAAGATGTCTTTGACCATTATGGCATGAAAGGAAGCCTGATCCAGTACGCCCTGGCAGGCTCCACGTTAAGATGTTATCTTACTTGGCTCCATGATCTTGGGAAGATAGGCTATGCCTTTGAGGATAACAGAATGGTGTGGAAGACCTTACTTTAAGGCCTCCATAATAGCAACGGAAGCGCTGGCCCCGATGCGGGATGCTCCAAGGCGCAGCATTTCTTTTGCTGTCAGAACATCTCGGATGCCGCCCGATGCTTTGATTAAGATTTTATCCCCCACTGTGTCTTTCATTAAAGATACAGCCTGGGGCGAAGCGCCGGCGGTGCTGAATCCAGTAGAAGTTTTTACAAAGGCTGCCCCGGCTTCAATGGCCAGGTGACAGGCGGTTACGATCTCTTCATCGGTCAGAAGGCAGGTTTCCAAAATGACCTTGACAATGCTCTTGTACATGCCTGCCGCAGAAACTACTTCCATAATTTCATTTTTCACATAATCGCAGCGGCCCTCTTTGAGAGCTCCGATATTCATGACCATATCAATTTCATCAGCCCCGTTGGCAGCAAGCCATTGGGCTTCTTCTTTTTTTGTCTGGGCAGAGTTCATGCCAAGAGGAAAACCTGCCACAGCAGCTATCTTAATAGAGGTGTCTTCCAGCTCTTTTGATGCCAGCGGCACATAACATCCATGGACGCATACGCTGTAAAACTCATATTTTTTTGCTTCGTCGCAAAGCCTTTTAATGTCCTTTGTGACAGCTACAGGATTTAAGTTAGTGTGGTCAATATATTGATTTAATGGTTTCATTATTCATCTCCCTTATTAAACATTCTTTCTGGTAAAAGCAAACGCCATATTTTTTTATATTGCTATACCCTTCTGTCAGCAATGCTGCTTCATAATTTTGTTCCTGGATCTGGCGCAGCGCTTCTTTGCAGCCTTCCTCCATTCTTTTAAAGTCTTTTACTACCTTTAGTTCCAAAATGACGGCCCCTCCCCGAACAGAAGGCGTCTTCATTACGATATCCGGACGGCCGGTTCCGCTCTCACGGTTGGAATAAACCACGTACTTTTTAGATGCATTCAATATACTATCCTTTTATCAAACCAAGTTAAAATCGTGCTGCGATAAATAGAACGTACTTCCGTATTGGGGATTGCAAGTGTTAGGTAGATCACTTCATCAGTGAGCCGTTCTCCTGTCTTTTTGAGATAACCGGTAAAATATAGGAAATTCCAAAGGTTATCACGGGATTCATGTATTTCTCCATAGGTAATATCTTCATGGATTGGTTTTTCGATGGATTTTCCTGCAATTAGAGTTTCTATTTCTTCTTTTGTTCCCATATCCTCTGTTTCCACTAATTCCCGTATGATGCTGTTGGAGGATGTATTAGACCAATATGTTCTTGGAAATGTATTCCGATCCATGACAGCTGCTTTTACATAGTTAATGATACTCCAGGGATTATAGATTTCATGCTGCCCAAACCGATATCCGTCGTACCAATTTTGTACTTCTGAATATTTATCTTCTAACCCATAGCAGCTCAGAAGGTCTTTTACTTCCTGCTCTGTAAAGCCAAAGCTATCTGTATATCCAGGACCCAGTATGGAATGAATTGCTACATTATTCAGCCCTGTGAAGATACTCTCTTTACTAATCCGCAGGCAGCCTGTGATCACTGCAAATTCTAAATACGGATTTGTCTTAAGGGCTGACTCAAACAGGGAGCGGATGAACGCAGTCATATCTTCATAGAAACCTGAAAACCATGCGTTCTCCAGTGGAACGTCATATTCATCAATCAAAATGATAACCTTTTTCTTATGATACTGCTCTAGGCAATAGGAGAGAAACGCTAAGCCGGCAGCATATTCATATGCAGAACCGTCTCCCTGCAAAAGCCGGTAAAATTTTTTTTGATCTGCTTCTGTAAGCCTGCCTTCCTCCATTACATAGCCATGTCGTTTATATTCCATGATTACGTCACTGATCAGTGCTTCACATGCCATTTCATAAGTGGGCTGTTTTGCAGATTTTAAAGACAAATGAATGACAGGATACTGCTGTTGGTGGGCAAGATAGCTTTCTCCGCAAGAGGCAATTGCAAGGCCCTTGAACAGATGATGATTGTCCATTTGTTTTCCATCTAAATCCAATTCCAGTTCAAAAAATCGACGGATCATACTCAAATTCAAAGTCTTGCCAAACCGCCTGGGCCGGGCAAACAGATTCACCTTGTCCATATGATCTAAAAGTTCCTGAATCATGTAGGTTTTATCAACATAATAAAAGTTCTTTTGGATTAACTCCCGAAAATCTTCATATCCGATTCCTATGGGCTTTTTACTCATACTGCTCACCATCCTTTTAAACATGACCTGCTGTTTTTATCATATCACAATCCAGCATCTTGCGGCATATTTTTTTCCTGCTTTTCACTCTGCTGCAATTCGTAATATGTCGAAATAACTGGTATGTTGCATAGGTAGTATAAAAAGTATATAATGATAAAAACTAACTTATGAGTTAGTAGATTACGAGTTAGTTCATATCAAAAGGAGGGAGTATTATGTTTTTTGGCAGAAATGAAGAACTGAAGAGCATGAATAAACGATACAATAAAAATAGATTTGAATGCATTGTTATCTATGGCAGACGTCGTGTAGGAAAAACTTCGCTGATTAGAGAATTTTGCAAAGACAAAAAGGCCATATATTTCTCAGCAATTAGAGGAACAGCACAGGATAACTTAGAAGAATTGTCAAAAGCAATTTACATGTACAAAGGGCCAGAAAGATTACAAGCGCCAATTTATGCAACCTTTACAGATGCTTTCGATGAAGTTACAGCTATTGCAAAGAGGGAAAAAGTTATCTTTGTAATAGATGAATATCCTTACCTTGCCCAAGCTGACGAGGCTGTTTCTTCCAGACTGCAGCATATTATTGATCATGTATGGCAGGATAGCAATCTTTATTTGATTTTATGCGGTTCCTCGATGAGCTTTATGGAATATCAAGTCCTTGGATATGAAAGTCCTTTGTACGGAAGAAGGACGGCACAATATAAAATTCAAGCGATGAATTATAAAGAGATTACTGTATTTAATCCGGAACTGAATGTAAGCGACCAGGCTTTGGTATATGGAATAACGGGTGGAATACCGCACTATATTAATAAGTTGGATGTGGACAGAGATGTGGATGAGGCAATAATAGAAAACATTCTTGATTCATCGGCTTATCTTTTTGAAGAGCCTGAAAATCTGCTAAAACAAGAACTTAGGGAGCCTGCCATTTATAATTCCATTATAAGTGCAATCGCAGCCGGTGCATCCAAGGCAAACGAAATTAGGACCAAAGTTGGCCTTGATTCAGGTGCATGCAGCAAGTATCTCAAAGTTTTACTGAACCTTGGAATTGTGAGAAAAGAAACTCCTATTGCAGAGAAACCCGGAAAGAAAACAATTTACGTTATCGAAGACAACTTTTTTGGATTCTGGTATAGATTCGTTTCAAAGAATCTATCCTCTATAAACGCAGGAAGAATTAAGCTGATTTACGATGCAGCAATAAAGAAATATTATCCCGATTATATGGGATTGGTTTTTAAGAAAATGTGCAAAGAATATCTGTTAAACTATGAAAATAACCCGGATTTTGTAGTTAAAGAGATTGGACAGTGGTGGGGAACAGACAAGAAAACACGGAAAGAAATACAGATTGATCTTGTTGGAACGCCAGTGGAAGGTAAGGACTATATTATTGGTTCATGCAAATATAAAAATGAAAAAATAGGTATAGATGAGCTTCGGCTACTTGAGGATTACGCAGAAGTATTTGGATTGGGAGATAACTATCATTACTACATTTTCTCCAAAGGCGGCTTTACCGATGCACTAATTGAAAAAGCAGATGCCGGAGAAGTGAAATTGATATCATTAGAGGATATGTACTGTTAGTAATATGTGTTTTGCGCCGCTGGAAGATGAAGCAGTTTTTCGATCTGTCTATATTCCTATCTTATAAAAAAGCAGCAGTGCTATTTGGAGATGAACTGACCCAAAAAAAATTGGACCAGAAAATCTAACAATTGGGTGGTCGGTTTTTTCATGAAGGAACCGCCATTCCGTAGTGCTGAAAACTATTCGTTCCACAAAACATACTATTGGATTCCCATATATTGACAAGCCTGTATTGATGGAGTAGAATGAAAAAACAGAAAGTTTTTTGAAAGAATTAGAAAGAACTGG